>CAZWDH010000018.1:0-39294 GCA_964632865.1 uncultured Nitrospiraceae bacterium | reverse complement strand
TGTAGTACACGCTGCCTTCGGTGCAAGCCTCGTCCGTAAACGTCTCCGAGAACTCCAACGCGTTCGGCTTCCACGCCTGGATAACCGTGAACCCGTCTTCGCCCGGCTGGTGACGGAGAAGTTCGACCAGCGCGATGTTGTCTGTACCGATGGCCTCGATCTTCATTTCGGCGGTATCCACGACTTCGAGAATCGATCCCATGGGTTCGCCATTAAGCGTGAAATCGAGAACGATCTTCGCGCCGGTCGTGCCGTAGGTGCGGCGCTCGTACAGCGCCTGAAACACGGCGTCGCGCGAGTTTTCCGTGGCGCGCACGGCCGTCAATCCATAGAAGGGCTTTCCGGGTTGGGCGCGGTGATCGTCGGACGCCGCCACCGTCGAAAGGTAGAGACCCCGAGCCCACACGTCCTGTGCATGAGTCGGCCCGTCGTGACTTTTCGAATTGGAGGTAAACCAACTGTGCTCGAAGGCGAGCGGATGATCCGGGTTGTATGCCTCGCTGAGTCCATGACCGGAATAGATCTCAAAGTTGCGGCGCAATTCGGGATCGTGAAAGCCGAAGTCAACGTCTTGAGGAAATTTTCCCGTATGGTGCGGAATGGTCAGCGCGTTTCCCGTTTCGAGCGCCTTCCACAACTCGGGCAACGTCGCCGTCTGCGGATTGATCAACGCGCCCGGCGCACCACGGAAGAAGACGTTGTGATGCCCGTACGGCGTGCCAAAAGAACATTCATACGCGTGGATCGTCACGAACGCGGGCGGATCGTGGTGCTTCTCTGTCTTCGCGGTGTACTCGTCCCAGAGTCCGGGGTGCAGACCCTTGGTCCCTTCAGCTGCCGGCTCGTTGGAGTGATCGGTCATGGCATAGAAGTCGAGCCCCATCGCGTACCGCGCATAATCAAAATTGTCGTAGCCCACGCCGTCCCAACTGTAGTGCGTATGGGAATGCAATTCGCCCCAAAGTACCCGCAACTCCGGCTCGGCCGCCGAAACGACGCAGGGATTGGATACCGCGCTTACATTCTTGTCGTCCGCCCACGCGTGAAATCGCAAGACACCCGTCTTCAAGGGCATCGCCTCGAATTCCACGTACCCCTGGCCGGCAGGAATATCGACACCGGAAGGATGAGCAGCCTCACCGGACTCGACACTGATGCGGACGGACGCCGGTACGTGAACGGGATTGTTCTCAGCGTCCAGTAGCGAAACCAGCACGCGCATTGGTTTTTCCATGACAGCCTGCGATGGGGCGTGCAGAAGCATGTAGGCCGCGGGACCGGGTTCGATGGAAATCGACGCGGGCTCCGTGTGAAGAGCAAACGTGCTGTTCCCACTCGCGTCAACCGCCAGGAGCACTGGAAGGTCGGCCCCAGTCACCTCGCCGGGGCGCATACCGCGGCTTCCCCCGCTCGTATCTCCGTAAACGACAGTGACCGTGTCCCCTTCTTGAAGCGCACCTTCAATCACCTGCACGCGCACGACAAACACGTACCGTTCGAACCGGCCATCCAGCGACGGCTTGGCGTGTTTCACGAGTTGATTCTCGACCTCATGCTCCACCCACGCGCGCAACGTAACGCCGTCGCGCAAGCACGACGCAGTGACATAGTGGTCGTCGGAAGGACTGCTCGCCTGCAACCGGATCGCACTGTTGCGGGGCCCCGCATGCATTTCGTCCGGAAGCTGCACGCGAATGCCGCCCCCTTCCGCAATGCCATCGGAGCCGACGGTATACAACACCGCCCAGGTGCCGTAGACGCCGGAAACGGCGGACTCTGGATGCACGGTGTATGATCCCGAGGTAGTCGTGCCTTCCATGACCGGATCGGGAAGCTGCGCGAACGCGCCGGCGGTAACCCAAACTAGTACCGACAAAACCGAAACCAAGGATCGCATGTTCGTTCCTCTCCCGAGTCCTATCCTCGCTCTCATGTCCGTAGCCGAGGATCGCCGAAAAAATAGGGACAGTCATCATTTTCCTTTTAGGTCACCGTGTAAATTGCACGGGCGCACAGAAGGAAAATGGTGGTTGTCCCTATTTTTCTACTCGTGCTCCCATTTCAAAATCCAGGGGTCGTTCGTGCGTTTCTGGAAATCCCGCAGCTTCTGCTGCAACCGCTTCAATTCGTCTGCGTACTTCGGGTCGCCCGCGAGATTGACCACCTCATCCGGGTCCGCCTGTAAATCGTACAACTCGAATTCCGGCCGGTGCAGATACGCATCGACGGTGCGCTTCCCGTAGTGCGTCAAGTCGCGCTTGAGCACGGCCTGCCACGTCGCGGCTTCCCAGAGGTCCGACGCGAAGGGAAAGGACAATCCGTGCGCGATGTTCCAGATAAGCTTGTACTGCCGCTCGACGACCACGCGGTTGGGATAGTACATGGTGATCTCGTGGAACGTATGCGACGCATACGTCTCGTCCCAACCCTCAGGCGTTTCCTCCGGAAGCGCGTCCAAAAACGACCGTCCGTGGAATGTGGTATCCGGCGCTTGCACACCCGCGTAATCGAGGATGGTTGGCGTGATATCCGCCCAGTTGACCATCGCATCGCAGGCATTGCCCTCAACCTCCTCCAATGGATTGCGCACGACGCAGGGCAGTCGAATGCCCGGCTCGTATACGTTCGTCTTCGCGCCGGGAAAGGCAATCCCGTTGTCGGACAGAAAGATCACGAGCGTATCCTCCCAACGCCCCGTCTCTTTCAGGATCTCGATCAAGCGCACCAGCCCCCGGTCCGCGCGCTGCACCGACCCGTAGTACTGGGCCAACTCTTCCCGGCACTCCGGGATGTCCGGCAGGAAGGGCGGCACAATCACCTCGTCAGGACTAAACGTATCCGACCCTTCCCGTTTGAAGGGCCGATGCGGTTCGACGGTGCAGAAGTAGAGAAAGAACGGCTGCTCACTCTCCGTGGCAATGAAGTCGCGGCATTGTTCCGCCATCTCATCCGGCGCGCGCACGGGGTTGTATTGCTGAAAGTGATAGACCTCCTCGGGCGCAACATGATACTTGCCCGCGCAGAGCGTGCGGTACCCCGCGTCGCCGAGCAACACCGGCAGCGTCTTGATATTCGGAAAGCTCACGAAATGGTGGTAGTCGTGGGCGTGCCCGTACTGGCCGTTCGCGTGATTGTACAAGCCGGTGAGCAATACTGAGCGGCTCGCGCTGCACGAGGGCGTCGTGCAATACGCGTAGTTCATCCGTGTGCCTTCTTGCGCGAGCGCGTCGAGACCCGGCGTGCGAATTGCGGGATTGCCGTAGCACCCCGCATCGCCGTGACCCTGATCGTCCACGACGTAGAGCAGCACATTGCGTTTGGGATTGGGTTGCGCCTGGCTCCGCGCACCGGACAGGGTCAGCGCGGCTGTACCCATGGCCGCTGTCTTCAAAAACGAACGTCGCTCGATCGTGCTCTGGCCCATGATTGGTCGCTCCGCGAATGGTAAGGCTTGATCGCACCGGTATTGATTAGGGACCATCTTACAGACGATCAAAGCCGATGCCAAACCGGAAGAACATCCCCCTTGATCCCCCTTCAAAGGGGGAGTTTCGCTACTCGAAGTCGCGGTTGTGCTGTTGGCTCTAGCCTACCGTGTGGGATTCTGATCAATGCGATCGCGCCGCGAAGCGTGCGCCGGTTTCCCCCTTTGAAGGGGGCAGGCCCGAAGGGCCGAGGGGGATGTTCCATCTGCCGCGTAGACCTTGTATGGTGGTAGGACCCGTAATCGAAGGGAGAAGACCGTCATGAAATTGAGCCGCCGCGAGTTTATCGGCACCGCAGTCGCGGGCGCGTGCATCGCTTCGGGATGCGCAACGACGACTCCATCACGCAAATCCACTGCCCGACCGAACGTCGTGCTCGTCATGGCCGACGACCAGGGCTGGGGCGACATGGCCTACAACGGCCATCCCGTGGTGCAGACGCCCCACTTCGACGCCGCGGCCGCGGCCGGCCTGCGCTTCGACCGCTTCTACGCGGCGGCGCCGGTCTGTTCGCCCACACGCGGCAGCGTTATGACCGGACGGCATCCGAACCGCTTCGGCTGTTTCAGTTGGGGGCACACGCTGCGTCCACAGGAGACCACTGTCGCCGAAGCATTGAAATCGGCGGGCTATGTGACCGGCCACTTCGGCAAGTGGCACCTCGGGCCCGTCGAGAAAGGCAGCCCCGTGAATCCCGGTGCGAGCGGATTCGACGAATGGCTGTCCGCACCAAACTTCTTCGACAACGACCCCATCCTCAGCCGCGAAGGCGTCGCGGAACCCAAACCAGGCGAAAGTTCCATGGTCACGGCGGACGCGGCCATCGACTTCATGCGGAAACACGCAGCCGGAGACCAGCCCTTCCTGGCCGTCGTGTGGTTCGGCTCGCCCCACAACCCGCATCAGGCGACGGACGAATTGAAGGCCTTGTATCCGAACGAGGAGGCGCAGTTCCAAAACTTCTACGGCGAGATCACGGGGATGGACCGCGCCTTCGGCAAATTGCGCGCAGAGCTACGGACCCTCGGCATTGCGGACAACACGATCTTCTGGTATTGCAGCGACAACGGCGGGTTGCCCAAGGTCGGTTCCACCGGAGGGCGTGGACACAAGAGCCAGCTTTACGAAGGCGGCCTGCGCGTTCCCGCGATCCTCGAATGGCCACAGAAAATCCCCGCGACCCGGATCACGAACATCCCCTGCAACACCGAGGACATCTATCCCACGCTGCTCGACATCCTCGGCATCGAGATGCCGAACCAGCCGCAACTCGACGGCATCAGTCTCGCCCCGTTGATCACACGCGATATGACCAAACGCCCGGAACCCATGGGATTCTGGGTCTACCCCGAAAAAGGCATCAGCACGCCCAGCAAAGAACTCATGCAGGAACTTTACGAGGCCCAACAGGCCGGCAACGAAGTCGCCCACCCCGGCATGCTCTGTCTGGACGCAGGAGAGATTAAGACCACCTACTCCGAAACCGACCTGCCTGGCCATTCCGCCTGGCTCGACTGGCCCTGGAAGCTGCACCGAATTCCGATGGAAGGATCGGACAGCGAGTTCACATTCGAACTCTACAACCTCGAATCCGACCCCGGCGAAACAACCGACCTGACCGCTTCACAAGCCCCGCGCGTACAGACCATGAGCGTCGCCCTGAAAACCTGGCAGCAATCCGTAGTCCGAAGTCTCAACGGACAAGACTACAAATAGATCGATCTCCCTATGGACTGCGGTCCCTCGGGACTGCTTTTCCGAGGCATTTTCTCAGGGACCTAACCTGATTCGGGATGAAGGTAATTGGCATGATCGTCGTGCGCTACATCTGCCACACGTCTTCCAGTTTCAACGACTACTCGTTCGCGCTGTGCACATCCACATCAACTTCTACGCCGGTGCAATCTTCCCACGCGAAGGCCTCGGCAGACACGCGGACATCATCCATGACGATACCATTCACCAGTTTCGCGCGAAACCCTTCCGTCGCGTCGATCGACACATTCTCAAACCGCAAATCCTCAATCGGCGCCTCCGGCAACCCCTCAATGCTCGCCGCCCGCTTCGCGCTGCCCACATGGATGTGACGAAACGCGATGCCGCGAAACACCGGCGCCTTGCCATCCGTCGTACCGAGATAGGCGCGGTACGCGGTGGTCATCTGGATGGCGTCGCTTTGGATGTCGCTCATGTCGATATTCTCGAACCAGAGACGTTCAACTACGCCGCCGCGGCCGCGCGTGGACTTGAGGCGGATGCCAATCAACGTGCCCTCGAATACGCACGAATGAACGTACACGTTTCGAATGTCGCCGCTGGTGTCGCTTCCAAACACCGCGCCGCCGTGGCCACGCGCCGTGTGGTTGTAACGGACGACTACATTCTCCGTCGGCCTCCCCACCCGCCAGCCGTCTTCGTTCATCCCCGACTTCATGCAGATGCAGTCGTCACCCGTGTTGAAGTAGCAATGCTCGATGAGCACGTTCCTGCTCGAATCCACGTTCAGGCCGTCCGTATTCGGGCCGCCCTCCGTGAGAATCCGCAACTTCCGCGCGATGACCCGGTCGCAGTAGACGAGGTCGATGGTCCAGAACGGACCCGGCGTGCTGATGGTGAATCCTTCCAGCAACACGTTCCGGCAGTTGATGGGGCTGATCAGTTGCGGCCGCAACCCGTCCTCCACCGTCCCGTAGATGCGCTCCTCCGGCGGCACGCCCTTCAGAATCTGCTCCTCGTACATTCGGAAAGCCGTCGGTTGCTGACGCGGTTCCCAGGACCACCACGCCTCGCCGTTCCCGTCGATGGTCCCCGGCCCCGTGACGGCGATGTTCTCGCAATCGCGCGCGTAGATGAGGGGCGAATAGTTGTAGCATTCAAAGCCCGCCCAGCGCGTAAACACGACGGGCAAATAGTCGGCGGGATCGGTGGAGAATCGCAGCACCGCACCCTCGTCGAGACGAAGGTTAACGTTGCTCCTAAGGTGGATCGCGCCGGTTAACCACATACCCTCCGGCACGCGCACCACGCCTCCACCCGCGTCCGCGCACGCCTCTATCGCGGCGCGAATAGCATCGGTATTCTTCGTCTCCCCATCGCCCACCGCGCCGAACTCGGCGATATCGAAAACCCGGTCCGGAAAGACGGGCCGCTGAAGTTGCGGCATGTCGAAGGGCGCGACGATGGGTTCAATGGTCTCCGGTGCGGCGTCCGGGCCGACTCTCGAACGCCAGCCATCCTCAGCTACAACGCCAGATACGGGAATCACGAGAATCAATGCAGTGAGGACTATGTTTATTGCACCTGGACATGCTCTGTACGACATCTTCTTCCCCCTTTAAGAGCCTGTTCGAAAGATCAGAGAATCGCCCTGGAAGAACATCCCCCTTGATCCCCCTTCGAAGGGGGAGTTTGCCAAGACGGGATCGTTGAGCAGACTACCTGTATTTGGGTGTATCTCAAGTTCTCGTTCTCCCTACGCAGCAACGTAAGACGTTGCGGCGATTCCCCCTTTGAAGGGGGATCAAGGGGGATGTTCTTACTTCAACGTCATCCTTCGGGTTCCACGTGCACTTAAAACAATCCCGTAACCTTCCCCGACGCCGGGTCCAAATCGATTCGGCGGAAAGCAGGATCGGATGCGGTGCCCGGCATGAGTTTGATCTCGCCGGCGACGGGTACGATCAACCCCGTCCCCCGGTACACGAGCACGTCGCGGACGGGCAGAATCCAGCCCCGCGGACGGCCTTTCAGCGCAGGCTCGTGGGAAAGACTGAGGTGCGTCTTCACCATGCAGATTCCCAACCGGTTCAACTCGGGATCCGCCTGAAGCGTTTCGATCTTCTTTTCCGCGGCTTCCTCGTATCGGACGCCGTCGGCCCCGTAGACCTCCATGGCGATCCGGGAAATCTTGTCCTTGATCGAGAGATCGTCCTCGTATAAGAGCCGGAATTTGTGCGGCTTCTCGCAGGCCTCTACAACCGCTTCCGCGAGTTCGATGGCGCCCTCCCCGCCCAGTTCCCAATGGCGCGACACCGCGACCGGAACGCCCAACGCGCCGGCCGCGTCCCGAATGACGCGCACTTCGTCATCGCTGTCCGTCGGAAACTGATTGATACACACGACCGGGTTGACCTGGCTCTTCTGCACGGTTTCGATGTGGGCAAGTAGATTGTCGACGCCCTTCTTCACCAGCGCCGGGTTGGACTGGGTATACACGGGGTCCAACGGCATCCCCGGCACGACGCGGGGCCCGCCGCCGTGCATCTTCAGCGCGCGAACTGTCGTCACGATGACGGCGCAATCCGGCACCAGCCCCGACATGCGACACTTGAGGTTCCAGAATTTTTCAAAGCCAATGTCCGCACCAAAGCCCACCTCCGTGACATGGTAATCAGACAATCGCAGCCCCAGCCGGTCCGCCACCACGGAGGATTGGCCGATGGAAATGTTCGCGAAGGGTCCCGCATGCACGAGGACCGGTTGCCCTTCGAGGGTCTGCATGAGGTTCGGGTTGATCGCGCGGAACATGAGCGCCGTCATCGCGCCGTCCACCTCGAGGTCTCCGGTCGTGATGGGTTTCCCGCGCTTGTCAAACGCCACAACAATCCGGCCCATGCGGCGGCGCAGGTCCTCCGTGCTCGAGGCCACGCAGAGAATGGACATGACTTCCGACGACACCGTGATCTGGAAGCTGGTCCGCAACATGAACCCGTCCATCTTGCCGCCGATACCAATGATAATGTCGCGCAAGGCCTGGGCGCAGAAGTCGATGGTCCACCCGATGGCGAGATTGCGCGGATCGATGTCGAGCCGGCGCAGTCCTTTCTTCGCCAGCACTTCGTCGCCGTAGTTGAATTCGTGTTGTAGACGGCTGGTCAATGCGACCATGGCGAGGTTGTGCGCGTTGTTGATGGCGTCGATGTCGCCGGTAAGCCCCAGGCTGAACTCGGACAGCGGAATGCACTGCGCCAGTCCGCCGCCTGCCGCAGACCCTTTGATGTTGAAAGTCGGGCCGCTCGAAGGTTGGCGGATTGCGGCCATACTGCGTTTGCCAATACGGCCAAGGCCTTGCACCAGCCCCATGGTCGTCGTGGATTTTCCCTCACCGAGCGGGGTCGGGGTGATCGCGGTAACGATGACGTACTTGCCGTTGGGGCGATCGTGCAGCCGATCAAGAACGGAACTGAAGTCGACCTTCGCCACGAAATGGCCGTAGGGCATCAGCTCCATCTTTTCCAGGCCCAGCTCGTCACCGAGCTGATATACGGTCTTCATCTTCGACTCAAAGGCGGCCGCGATTTGCCAATCCTCGAGTTGAGTGGGATCGATACGAAGTACTTCGGTTTTGCCGTGCACTGCCATAGGTGAACCCCCGTTACTTGCGTCGGATCGCTGGATTGTACGAGAACCCCGCAATGCCCGAAGCGCTGCACTGCGCGTTCCCCGCACCAACCAGCAATCCGAAATACCGCCCGGCTTTCCCCCACGCGCGGCCCTTCGGTGCGCCAAGGTCACAGGGACCGCTGCGGTCAGACCGTGTGTCTCTGGAAATGCGATCCCCCAAAGGCCCAACGTGCGTGCGCTGCCCTGTGTTGGAGAATATACCCGAAGGGCCTGCCGCGAACAATTGCGGGATTCCCCTATTGACCGTTAGGTCTGCGAGCGATATCATGGGCTGGAAGACTTGGCACGGGCAGGAATCCGATGATACCGAACCTGATCGAGATGGCCATCCCCGTCTTCTTTCTGCTGATTGGGGTGGAGTTGTTCGTCAGTTGGCTGCAGCGCCGCGCCAACTACCGCTTCAACGACACCATCAACGACCTCAGCATGGGCACCGTCGATCAAGTCGGCGGCGCCTTCCTGAAGTCCATCGTTTTCATCGGTTACCTGTACGTATACAAAAACCACCGCCTCCTCGAAATTCCCATGTCGTCAACTGCCGCCTGGGTGGCCTGCCTGCTCTTCTACGATCTCATGTACTACTGGGCCCACCGGGCCAGCCACGAAGTGAACGTCCTGTGGGGGTCGCACATCCCCCACCACCAGAGCGAGGAATACAACCTCAGCGTCGCGTTGCGGCAAGGCGTGTTCCAGGGCTGCTTCTTCTGGATCTTCTACCTCCCACTCGCCTTCACCGGATTCCCCCCCGCCATGTTCATCGTCATGGCCTCGGTCGACACGCTCTACCAGTTCTGGATCCACACGCGGACCATCGGCAAGCTCGGCCCGTTGGAGTGGGTGTTCAACACGCCGTCCCACCACCGTGTGCATCACGCGAAGAACCCAAAATACATCGACAAGAACCACGGCGGCGTGCTGATTATCTGGGACCGCCTCTTCGGCACCTTCAAGGAAGAAGAGGAAGAACCGGTTTACGGCACCGCGACGCCGTTGCGGAGTTGGAATCCGGTCTGGGCAAACATCCACTACTGGATCGACCTCGCAAAATTGGCGTGGAAAGCGCCGCGCTGGCAGGACAAGTTCCTGGTCTGGTTCATGAAACCCTCGTGGCGGCCCGTGGGGCTGGAGAAGCAAGGCCCGCCCGCCCATCTCCGCCGCGAATTCTACGACAAGTACAATCCGCGCATTCCGGTAAGCCTCAGCATCTATGTCTTCGTGCAGTTTCTCCCCACGATGATCATCGCAACGTCCTTCCTGAAGAAAGAGGCGAACCTCGTGGCGGCAGAGCGGATCGGCGTCGCCGGCCTCATCATCATGACGCTCGTCTGCATCGGCGGGATTCTCGAAGGGAAACGCTGGGCCCTCCTGCTCGAAGGACTACGGCTTCCCGTTCTCGGCGGCGCCGCCATCATCTGGACGCAACGGGCCTTCGGACTCGAATCGATGTTGGGGCAGATCGTGGCCGTCTTGGTACTGATCGACGTGGTCGCCCTCATGATCTGGCTGCTGAGTCACCGCCGCGCGTTCAACCACCCCTTCGGGCCAGTGGCAGCCGACGCGATCTCGTCAGCAATCGCCGACTCCGAATTCCCGCCCCAACTACAAGACTCCCATTCAACAGCCCGGACGGGTCTCTGAAGAATCGGGACTGTCATCATTTTTCTTCTGTGCGATCGAGATGAAAAATAGGGACAGCCACCATTTTCCTTCTAGGCAATCGAAATGTTTACTTAGCGATCAAAAAGGAAAATGGTGACTGTCCCTATTTTTCCCTGTCCCTATTTTTCCGCCACCGCACAGGCAGACTCAGCCTCCGGCAGCGTTCCCCTCTTCCACGGGACTCGCCCCTCCCTCGGCATAGGGATCGTGCAGCCCGGGATGCCCGTCGGGATGGGCGTCGTCATGGTGTTCGGGTTCCACGTGCGTCGTCACGTGTACCGTGAAATCCTCGAAGAGATCGTGGATGGATTCCTCCACCCGGGTGACGCGGTCGTGCGCTTCCGCTGTCGACATCTCGCCCGGCACTTGCATGTGCACTTCAATCCACATGACATCGTTACTCTGTCGATGCTTGAGTTGATGGAAGCCGGTAATGCGGCCTTCGTCCACAGCGGATTGCAGGCATGCGAGAATCTTCGGGGTCTGGCGCGGGTCGGCTTCATCAATCAACCCGGCGAACGATCCAAAAATAAGGCTCCCGGCTTCGCGAAGGATGTTGGTCGCGACGAGGATAGCTACAATCGGGTCTAGCCAGAGCAGGCCGGTTAGTTGGACAATAAGCACTCCGACGACGACGCCGGCGCTGGTCCACATATCCGTCAGCACGTGTTTGCCGTTCGCAACAAGGATGACTGCATTCCGCGTTTTGCCGACGTGGACAAGGAACAATCCCAATGCGAGGTTCACGAGACAAAGCGCGCCAGTGATCACGATCCCAATTCCCAAGTGGCGCAACTCCGGACCCAGAATGAGTTCGCGAATGCTGGAGTAATAGATGTACACGGCCGCGGAAAGGATCATGGCCCCTTCGAACCCCGCCGAGAAATACGCGATCTTTCCGTGGCCATACGGATGTTTGTTGTCAGGGTCTTGCCGCGCGTACCACAGGCTGAAACCCGCCACGGCCGTCGCCGCAATATGGACGACCGATTCCGCCGCGTCTGACAAAATCGCGGCGCTTCCCGTGATGACGTAGGCCGTCAGCTTGCCGGCCAGCATCAACACGGCGACAGACAGACTGGCGATCATCGCCGTTTGTCGCAGGTCGGATTTCATCGCCCCCCTCGTTCGCTACGGCAACCGAACCGTAACGCATCCAGCATAACACGGCAAGGAAACAGCGGCCACAGGAACTACGCCAGATCCGACCGCGAATACGTTCGAGACTCCCGAACGTCCCCGGTCAGTTCGTAGATCGCGATCCCGATTTTGTCTGCCGAGGTGGTAATGACCGCGTAGGATGGCCGTTGCCCCCGGTCGAACTTACTCTTGAGATGCCCTGGATTGAGATGAACCGACTTCCCGAGCTTCTCGATGCGGGCCACGTGGGTATGACCGGTTAACACCACGGTTGCCGCCAACTCGCGCGCGGAAAGGTCCTTGTCGGCGTGGGCGGCGGATATGGTGATACCGTCGACGGGCTCCACAATCGTGTTTGGAATACGGTGGTCAGCGTACTCCGGGCACCACAGCCCCGGCACCATCTTAATGGCATGTCCGGCCATGGCCAATTCCTCGGCATCCGAATAGTCGTCGCCCACGTGAATCAACAAGTCCGCTTTATGCCGGGCGGTGAGATAGTCAGCCACCTGATGCATCATGCGGCGGTTGCCGTGCGTATCGCTGATAATCCCGATGATCATTGATGAGGACCCGACTTCCGTGTTTTCAGGATGCTTGCTTAGGCAAATTCCGGGAATCAACGCTGAGACAACTTGTGTTATTCTCCTGCGAGGATTGGGGCACGCAACGTGATGACCGCCAGTATATCCAAGGCGTCAAATGCCCGCCACCACTTTGACACGGAGTAACCCGTGATACAACTGAAGATGGAACGGGAAGCGAATGGGGAGCTCCCTCGGATTCCCCTGCCAGAAGGCTACTCGCTCCGAACGTATCGGCCCGGCGATGAGCACGCACTGGCCCGCATCTATGAGTATTCCGACCTGGGAAGCGCGACGCCGGAGTCCCTGCGCAAGAACATCCTGAGCCATCCCTGTTTCCGCCCGGAGCGCATTCTCGTCCTGGAACACGAGGGGCAAGTCGTGGGTACCGCGGCGGCTTGGGTGGAGCCTTCCGACCCGGGCGTGGGGTATCTTCACATGGTGGGCATACTGCCGGAACACCAGGGGAAACGCCTCGGCAAACTTCTGACCCTGGAAGCCATGAGGCTTAGCCAACAAGAGGGATTCAGCACCCTCCGGCTGGTAACGGACGACTGGCGTTTGGCGGCGATCCGAGTCTATCTTGGCCTCGGGTATGTTCCTCTCCTCGTGCACCCCACGCACCGTTCCCGTTGGGAACTGATCGGTCACCGACTGGACCATCCCGGAATTCTCAATGACGCGCGTGAAGCCCTTCCGCAGGCAGCGCCGGGAATCCTGAAGCGTTTGTTCCAGGCCTTCGGATTCTGATATTCTCTGGCTCCTGTTCCATGGAGATGAAGGCTTCCCACCCGTTTGCGCAATCAACCGTGAGTAGAACGTCGAGAATCATGAACCGGGATTTTGATGTCATAGTCGTTGGCGCCGGTCACGCCGGCATCGAGGCCGCCCTTGCCTGCGCCCGTAGCGGCCTGCGCACCGCCATGACGACGATGGACGTCAACACCATCGGCAAAATGAGCTGCAATCCCGCCATCGGAGGCATCGCCAAAGGGCAGGTCGTACGAGAAGTCGACGCGCTCGGAGGCGAAATGGGCCGCTGCATCGACCGCACCGGCATTCAGTACAAAATGCTCAACCAGTCCAAGGGTCCCGCTGTCCATTCCCCGCGCGCCCAGGCCGACCGCGAAGCCTACCAGAAAGACATGCAGCGCGTCTGTGAATCACAGGACGGATTGACGTTGTATCCCGCGCTGATCGAGGACTTCATTGTCTCGAATGGCGCGATCGCCGGAGTGATTACGGCGGACAAGGAAGAAATCGCCGCGCGGGCGGTGATCGTATGCACGGGCACCTTCCTCGGCGCCAAGCTCCACTACGGCATGCGTGACGTCCCCGGTGGCCGCAGCGGCGAGATTCCCGCGCAAGCGCTCTCGGGTGCGTATCGTCGTCTCGGTTTTCAGATCAACCGCCAGAAGACCGGCACCTGTCCCCGGCTCCATTGCGACACCATCGACTACGACGTGATGGAAGTGCAGCCGGGCGATGAACGGCCCCGGCCATTCTCGTTCTCCACGCCCATCGAAGGATTCGATCCCAACAAGGTGCTCTGCTGGCTGACTTCTACCAACGAACGGACCCACAAGGTCATCCAGGCCAACCTCGATCGCTCCCCCATGTTCACAGGAAAGATCGGTGCAACCGGCACGCGCTATTGCCCCAGCATCGAGGACAAGGTCTTCCGCTTCGCCGACAAGAACCAGCACCGGCTCTTTCTCGAACCCGAAGGGTTGAACACGCCTGAAGTCTACGTCAACGGCCTCTCCACAAGCCTTCCCGAAGACGTTCAGTTGGCCATGCTCAAGACCATCCCAGGGCTCGCACACGCGGAGATGGTGCGGCCGGGGTACGCGGTGGAGTACGACTTCGTGCAGCCCACGGAATTGAAACCGACGCTGGAGACCAAGCGTGTGCGCGGGCTCTTCCACGCGGGACAGATCAACGGCACGTCCGGCTACGAGGAAGCCGCAGGGCAAGGGATTTTCGCAGCGCTCAATGCGATTCGCTACGTGCGCGGAGATGAACCACTCTACCTTTCGCGAAGCGAAGCCTACATCGGCGTGCTCGTCGATGACCTGGTCACGCGCGGCGTCCTGGAACCCTACCGGCTCTTCACGTCTCGCGCCGAATACCGCCTCCTGCTGCGTCATGACAACGCGGACGCGCGTCTCGCGAAATACGGAATCGCCGGCGATGGCTTCCTTCAATCGGTCCGGGAGAAACAGGATCGCGTGCACGGGGAGATCATGCGGCTACGCACCACGATCATTGCACCGAACCGGACCATCCAGGAACTGCTCGCCGCGCGCGGCGGTAGTCCGATGGCCGAGCCGCAACCTGTGGCGCGACTGTTGAGCCGGCCGGAACTGCAGATCAACGATGTATGGGCAATTTGTCCGCCCGCAAAGGCGCTCTCCTTTGAGGAGGCGGAGCAAATCGAAATCCAGATCAAATACCACGGCTATATCGAACGCCAGGAACGCGACATCGCGCGGTTCCACAGCGCCGAAATGCACCCCATCCCCGAAGACTTCGACTATATGGCTATCTCCGGTATGCCGGTTGAGAGCAAAGAACGCCTGCAACAAATCCGGCCCGTAAACTTCGGGCAGGCCGGTCGTGTGCCGGGCGTGCGCGCCTCAGATATCGCCGCCCTTCACATTCATATGGAGAAGCTGGCTCGCGCCGCGGCCCAGCGGACGGCGTGACATGGCCGGCGATTTACCGGTCGATCTTCGTAGCGACACCGTTACACGCCCCACGCCCGGGATGCGCGAAGTCATGGCCAAGGCTGAGGTTGGCGACGATGTCTTCGGCGAAGACCCAACGGTCAACGAACTTCAGGAACGCGCCGCGGGAATCCTCGGGAAAGAGGCCGCACTGTTTGTGCCATCGGGAACGATGGCCAACCTGCTGGCCGTCGTTTCGCAAACGCAACCCGGCGACACCGTCATCCTTCACGCCGACTCCCATCCCTTCAACTACGAATCCGGCGGGCTCGGCATGGTCGCCGGTGTGATGACCAAGACGCTGGGCGGCGCACAGGGCTTACTGGACCCGGATGAGGTCGCCTCGGCGGTTGTGCTGAGCGACGATCACCATTTCTCCCATACGACACTCGTCAGCATCGAAAATACGACCAATCGCGGCGGCGGCGCGTACTACGCGCCAGAGGCCGTCGAGGCTATTGCTCGCGTCACCACGAGCAACGGCATCCGGCTCCATTGCGACGGCGCGCGGTTGTTCAATGCGATTGTGGCAATGGGTATATCCGCCCCCGATTACGTGGCCCCCTGCGACACGGTGAGCTGCTGTTTCTCGAAAGGCCTGGGCGCCCCGGTGGGCTCCGTGTTGGTGGGTAGCCGTGAAACGATCCGCCGCGCCCATCGCTACCGGAAGATGCTCGGCGGCGGGATGCGTCAGGCCGGTATCATCGCCGCGGCTGCGCTATACGCGCTGGAACACCACATTGAACGGCTCGCCGAAGATCATCGCCGGGCGCAGGCGTTTCGAGCGGCATTGGAAGGCACGTCCGGGGTTATCTTCCCCATCGACACACCCACCAACATCGTCTACCTCGACGTGCCCGACGCGTACGCGGTCGTTGGCGAAGTCGCATCGCGCGACGTCTACGCGCTCCCCGTAAGCCCCACCCGGATTCGCGTCGTTTTCCATCTCGACGTCGACGACCAGGGATTGGCACGCGCGATTGACGCCTTCTCAGCCGCAGTCAAATCAGCCAGATAGTGCTTCGCCCGCGAGCCCGCTACGAGCGACATGGACGCGTATTCTCTAGTCCATCCCGTCCATATCGTCCATACAGACTCTCGGACTCTTACCGGTTCCACCCCGCTAACCCATCTCCGACTCACCCAACAATTCGCGAATCTTTGCAACCAGGTCTGAAGGCCGGTACGGCTTCTGAATGAACCCCGAAAGACCCTTCCCGTTGAAGTGCCCTGTAGCGTCCTGCTCGTTGTACCCACTCGAAAGGACTACAGGAATGTCTTTCGAGATCTGCCGGATTCTGCGAAAGGCCTCTTCGCCGCCCATTCGGGGCATGGTCACGTCCAGCAGGATCAGACGCACCGCATCGCCGTGTTTCGCGAGGAGATCCAGCGCTTCCTGTCCGTCGCGGGCCTCCAGCACGTCGAAACCGGCGCGGCGCAACGCGGCGCGCGTCACGTTGCGTACCGATTCCTCATCATCCACGACCAGGATCGTGCCGCTCCCTCGCCACACCGGCCCGGCCGCATCGGCGGCCGCAACAACCTGATCCACCGCATGAACGGGGAGCAGCACCTTGATTGTCGTGCCCCGACCCACTTCCGTGTAGATCTTCACGGTCCCACGGTGGCCGCGAACAATCCCAAGCACCGCTGGCAGCCCAAGCCCCCTGCCCGTGAACTTCGTCGAGTAGAAGGGCTCAAAGACCCGGGCCTGCACTTCCCTGGTCATGCCGCAACCATTATCGCTGACTTCCAGGTAGGCGTAGCGACCCGGCGCGAGGTGTTCGTCGATATAAAGATCCGTGAGGTAATCCTGATCGCAGTCCATCACTCCCGTGGATACGCCGATGACCCCATTGCCCTCGCCGATAGCGTCCGACGCGTTCGACACGAGATTGATCAATACCTGATGCAACTGGTTCGCATCCGCCTGGATCCTGGGCATGTTGGTGGAAAGATCGTACTTGAGCGTAGCGTTCTTCGATCTGGCCAACATGAGAAGATGGCCCATATCCTCGACCAAGCGGGAGAGATCCACCGACTGCACCACAAAATGACCATGGCCGGAATAGGCAAGCATCTGCTTGCAGAGATCGGCGGCCCGCTGCGCGGCGAACTCGACCTGGCGAATGCTTTCCGATGCGGGAGATTCGGCAGGAATATCCGACAACGCAAGGCTGGCATATCCCAATACGCTCATCAATAAGTTGTTGAAATCATGAGCGATTCCGCCGGCGAGCACGCCCAGGCTTTCCAACTTCTGCGCTTTGAGAATCTGCGTGTGGATGCGCTCGCGCTCCGCTTCCTGCTCCACCCGCATCGTTATGTCTGCCGCAATGGACAGGACGCCGTCGGGCAGCGGGTATGCGCGCGCTTCAAACCAGCGCGAGGTTCCATCGGGAAACTCGAATGGCGCGCGAGTGACTGCGGGTTTGCCCGATTGAATCACGTCCCGAAAGGCACGGTAGAACTCCGTTTCGGCAAAGGACGGAAACACGTCAACTATCTTCCTTCCGACGAGGTCCTTTGCGGGAAGACCGGCAAACTCGGTTGCCGCTTTGTTCAAGTATACGAATCGAAGCTCGCGGTCATAGATGAAAACACCGTCGAGAATAAAGGCAAGGATCTGGGAAAGGTAGTGCGGATCGACCGTCGATGTAGCCTCTTCATTCCGGCCCGTGAACGCTTCCAGCTCGGCCCTGAGTCTTTCGTTTTCCCGTTCCAGTTCGCGACTGCCAGGGTCATCCATAGAAAACCTCGCACGTGATTGAATCCATCGCGCGGCTCCGAACACGGTCAAACGCGGTCCCCTCCGCGGAAACCGCGATCCCGGTCCCGGTTCCGGTCCATAGCCGTATCATCAGCACCAATTTAGTATCGATCATATTTCTCCATTTCCCCACTTTTCAAATCGGCCGTTATGCCCTTGGCTTCTTGCTCCTTTCAGTCCGCAGCGGAGGGCCGGCTGGGATAGGGCTTAGACAACTCCAAAAACGTCATTTCTAATCTGCGCAAAAGCGGACAATTCCAATTTGCTTTGACACCGACAGAACGCAATTTGAGTCTCTCGTACCAGCGATGCTACACTTCTCCCTTTGACGTCTCGCTCCGAATTCCGGGCGATGTCATGGAATCGGCTTATTACCCCAAGAAACCCGTTGACGGAGGTTTACTATGTCCATCGCACCCCATGGCGGTCAGCTTGTCGATCGCATCTTGACCGGTTCGGCCCTCGAGGCCGCCAAAACGAAAGCAGCCGGGCTGCCTCGCATCAAGGTAGATGCCTACGCCGCCTTCGATATCGACTGCATCGGCAAAGGAATCTTCAGTCCTCTGACCGGGTTCATGAACGAAGCCGAGACCCGGAGCGTTTTAGATTCAATGCACCTCCGCCCCGGAATCCCGTGGACGATCCCCATTCTGCTTTCCGTCTCCACCGAGGAATCGGCGAAGTTTGAATTGGACAGCGAGATCGCCATCGAAGACGACACCGGCGACATCGCCGCGATTCTCCATCTGAAAGAGAAATTCTCCGTCGATCATCGTGAGATTGCCGAGAAGGTCTATCGCACCACCGATGAATCGCACCCGGGCGTTGCCTATACGCTCGGTCTCGGCGATGTCTTTCTCGCGGGCGACTTGGACGTGTTGAAGGCGCGCGAAATCGAGTTCCAGGAATTCGCCCTGACGCCGAAGGAAACACGCGCCAAGTTCGAGCACCACGGATGGAAACGCATCGTCGCCTTCCAGACGCGCAATCCCATCCACCGCGCCCACGAGTACCTGACGAAATGCGCGCTGGAGATCTGCGACGGTCTCCTCATTCATCCCCTCATGGGCACAACCAAAAGCGACGACATTCCGGGTTCCGTCCGGATGGAGTGCTACCAGGCCATCATCGAGCACTACTACCCGAAGAACCACACCATGCTTTCCTTGATGCCGGTGAACATGCGTTACGCCGGACCGAAGGAAGCCATCATGCACGCCATCATCCGCAAGAACTCCGGATGCACCCATTTCATCGTGGGCCGCGATCATGCGGGCGTGGGCAACTTCTATGGCACCTACGATGCCCATCAGATCTTCAGCGAGTTTGATCCGGCAGAGATTGGCATCACCCCCCTCTTCTTTGATCACTCGTTCTTCTGCAAGACTTGCGGCAATATGGCCAGTATCAAGACCTGCCCGCACGACAAGGAGCACCATGTGTTCCTGAGCGGCACAAAGGTGCGCGAAATGTTGAAGGCGGGCGAGATTCCCCCGGTCGAGTTCAGCCGCCCCGAAGTCGCCAAGGTGTTGATCAAGTGGGCGCAAGGAGCCGACTAAATGCCCGACGGACGCGTACAACGTGTCCTGGTGATTGGACTCGATTGCGCGGAGCCCCGTTTTGTTTTTGGGGATAACCGCTTTGACCTCCCGAACATACAGGCCCTGGCAGCCAAAGGCTGCTGGGGCCTTCTTCGTAGCACCGACCCTCCAATCACGGTCCCCGCCTGGGCCTCCATGCTTTCCAGCAAAGACCCCGGAACGCTCGGCTGCTACGGGTTCCGCAACCGGCGCGACCATAGCTACGCGGAATTGTCGACCGCCGACGCGACAGCGATTCGGGAACCACGCGTTTGGGATATTCTCTCGCAGCACGGCCTGCGTTCCGCCGTCGTCGGCGTGCCTCAGACCTACCCGCCCAAACCACTGCTCGGCTCCCTCGTGTCCGGATTTCTGACGCCCAACGCGGACGCGGCCTTTACCTATCCGCGATCGCTGAAGCCCGAATTGACCCGGGCCTTGGGCGAGTTTCTCTTTGACGTACGAGATTTCCGCACCAACGACAAGCCGCAGTTGCTCGAACGGATCCAAGCGCTCATGGAAAACCGCTTCGCTGCCGCGAAATACCTCATGACGGAAAAGCCCTGGGATTTCTTCATGGTCGTCGACATGGGCATGGACCGTCTCCATCACGGCTTCTGGCGCTTCTGTGACCCGCGCCACCCGCGATACGAACCCGGCAACGCATTCGAGCACGCGTTCCGCGATTACTACCAGGCCGTGGACCGGCGTATCGGCGAGCTTATCGCATTGGCCGGAGAAGACACCGCCGTCCTGGTCGTTTCGGACCATGGCGCCAAAGCCATGATCGGCGGCCTGTGCATCAACCAATGGCTGATCGACGAAGGCGACCTGTCTTTGACGGCGCTCCCCCCCGAACCCCAACCTCTCGATCATCGCGCGATCGACTGGAATCGAACCAAGGCATGGAGCACCGGAGGCTACTACGCGAGGATTTTTTTGAATGTGGAAGAGCGGGAGCCGTCCGGTGTGGTCAACACCTCCGAGTACGAGCACTATCGTCGCGATCTGGCGGACCGGATCGAGCGCATACCGGCTCCGGACGGAAGCCCGCTCGGCAACCGAGTGCTGTTCCCGGAGTCGATCTATCGCAATATCAGCGGGGTCGCGCCGGACTTGCTGGTCTACTGTGGCGATCTGGCTTGGCGGGCCGTGGGCCTGGTAGGCACCGATCGCTTGTTTACGGAAAGCAACGACACGGGCCCCGATGATGCAAATCATGCACTGGACGGCATCTTCGTGATGGCCGGCGGGGCGGGCCCACGAGGCAAACTGTTGCGCGAGATAGGGGTAATGGACGTAGCGCCTACGATCCTTCATCTACTTGGCGTACCCCCACCCCTCGATTTTCAAGGAAAGGCCGTGGAATTAGGGTAATGCATCGTTCAAAAAGTTGCACTATCGCGCCTGGGATTTTGGTAGAATGCGTCCCAGTATCAATAGGAACGACCCGCGAACCGGCGGCGCTGCAAGAATCCTGAGCAGCGATCCTGTGGGTTCGCATTGGAGATAGCGGAATGGCGGAAGGTTTGACCCTGTGTCTCTACGGTAAGCATGCGGACGCCGCGGCGGCCGCGGTCAAAGATCGGCTTGCGTCCTACGGGCGCCGCGCCGAAATCGTGGACGCAGGGCTCGCCGACCGGATCGGTTCACCGGAATCCCGGACCGCGGCCTGCGAAGTCCTGATGCGCAACGGCGTCGTCGTTTTGGTCACGACCGAGACGGTACGCCCCCCAGAGAACGGCGTTCGCGCGCACCGTATCGATGTGGATGACTCGTGGTCGATGGCTGTGGAGCATGCCTTTGATATCGCCATGCATCGCATCGGCTCTCTCCAGTCCCGCGTTCAGGCGTGTGTGGCCTCTGAACCGCTGAACCGCGTCGGCAACGCGACCTGAACCCAGCCTCTACCGTCCACAAAGGTGCACCATGCGCATCGGCGTTAATATCACGACTCTCGAACCCGGTTATGATGAAGAAGACGTGTACCTCCGCAACGTCCTCGTGAAGATGCGCGAGATCCAGCCGGATTCCCATTTCGTCCTTCTCACCGACGCGAACAATCACGATTCGTACCCGGGATGGGACCGCGTCTTCGTGGGCAAGATCGATGCCGGGGGGGATGACGGGGCTCCCGTCGAGAAGAGCGTCGACCGGGCGGCCAAACGCGCGCAGGTGGACCTCGTGTACACGCCCCTCCAAACGGCGGGAGCGGTGACCGTCGTTCCCGTCGTGCCCTATGCACTCGATTTGAGTTTTCTCGAACGGGCCGAAAAATCGGCGGGGTGGCGGACTCCCGCGCTCGTGCGCGACATGAAGAAGATCGCGAGCCGCGCACAAGTCTTCGTGGCGCCGTCGGAGAGTTTGCGTAAGCAATTGCTCAGCCTGCTGGGTGTGCCCATGGACCGGGTCGTCGTGGCGCCGCCCGGCGCCGATCCCGGCTTGGACATTACCCATGACACTATCGCCGAAAAACCTTACTTGATTACCTCCGGCGACACGCGTCATCGCGGCCATCTTCAGTTTCTCCTGGAGGCCTTTGAGCGATTGAAGGACGAGATCCCCCATCACCTGGTCGTCCTCGGCCGGCCCGATCACACCGAGCCGGAGGACTGGGGGTCGCGCGTGCTGCGCATCCATCGATGCCCGGTGCCGCAAACCGCCGGTCTCATGCAACACAGCGACGCATTCATCTGCACGTCCCTGCATGAAGGCGCGTGCATCACCATTCTGGAAGCCATGCGCGGCGGTGCACGAGTGATTACACCTCGCGTTGGCGGCATACCCGAGATTGCGGGTAACTTCCCGGTCTACTACAACCACGAGAACCCCGCGTCGCTCATCGGCGCCATTCGCCGCGTCTTGCAGGAGTCATCGGAAGAACGGGCCCAGCAAGTGGCCTTCTCGCGACGGCGCGCCATGGAGTACACCTGGGAAAACTGCGCCTGGCGTACCCTCAGCGCCTTCAAACGAGTCGGCACCTAAAAGAACGATCGGTACCATTTACAACGATACACCCAAGTGTTCTCATACCCTCGCTGCCCCTTGAGTCCCTTGAGTCCCTTGAGTCCCTTGAGTCCCTTGAGTCCCTTGAGTCCCTTGCGTCCCTTGCGTCCCTTGAGTCCCTGATGTCCCTGATGTCCCTTGAGTCCCTGCTGTCCCTGCTGTCCCTAGTATGCAGCCCGCGCTCCCACTCATTCCGCATTCCGCAATCCGCAATCTTCCTCCCGGCTCCCGCCTAATTGCCCAAAATAGATGGCGAACGAATCCAAAATTCACTACACTAAGAGACGATCAATCGGAGGAGAAGACCATGACCGAGGTAGAACTGTTTAGGGTGCGCGTCGCGCTCGTTCAAGCGTTTCTGCGCGAACATCAGTACGACGGCATACTGCTGTCCCGCGTCGACAATTTTGCAATGGCCACGGGGGGCAAGCGGAACTACGTGAACTTCGCCTCCGATATGGGGGCCAATTCGCTCTTTGTCGCGAAGGACGGCGCGGTCTACTTCGTGGGAAACACCATCGAGGAACCCCGAGTCATGGCCGAGGAGTTGCAGGCGCTCGGTTGCGAGTCCAAGAGCTTCCTGTGGTTCGAGGATGAACCCGCAAACGTCGTGAAGAAAGCATTCTCCGGCACCCTGGTTTCCGACGACGGCAGCCTGGGCGCAAATGTCAACGGCGATTTGACGTATCTGCGTGCACTCCTTGCGCCGGGGGAATTGGACAAGTACCGCAAGCTCGGCGCCCTCGCGGCAGAATCCATGATGGCTACACTGGATGCGATCAAGCCAGGCATGGCCGAGGCGGACATCGCCGCCACGCTTATCGCCGAGGGCGCCAAACGCCGTTGCATGGTCCCGGTCGCACTAATTGCCGCCGACGATCGCATCGCCCAGTTCCGGCATCCATTGCCGACGGCCTGCCCGCTCACCCAAGGGTCCCCGAAAGAGAAGACGGTCAAGAGCTACGTCATGGTGGTCGGCTGTTTTTTCCGGGAGGGTTTGGTAGCGTCTATCACGCGATTCAAGCAGGTGGGCGACGTTCCCGCGAACATTAATGATGCATACAACCGCATCTGCGGTGTCGACGCGATCATGCAGGAAGCGTCCATGCCCGGCAAGACCCTGGGCAACGTGTTTGCCGCCTGCCAGACCGCCTACCAAACACTCGGTTTCCCCGAAAACGAGTGGCACAACCATCACCAGGGCGGCACGACGGGCTACTCCGCGCGCACCGCCAAGGGCGCCCCCGGCGAAAGCTTTCCCATCATCGACGAGGTTTGGGCGAAGCGCGTTAAAGACATCGCCGGGCTCGATGTCTCCTTCGGCCATGCCTTCGCGTGGAACCCTTCAGGCGTTGGCGTCAAATCGGAAGACACCTTCGTTCTTACCGCGGATGGCGCCACCGAAATCGTAACCGCCACACCAGACATCCCCGTCGTCGATTTGGAATCAGTCCTTGGCCGCGCCACGAAAGTCCATAAGTCGGGAATGGCGAAAGTATGAGCGACTGGGTGCTCGGTCTCGAAATTGGCGGGACCAAGCTACAAGCGGCCCTCGGTACGCGCGACGGTACCATCGCATACCGCCAGCGCGGCGCCGCAGATACTTCCGCGGGCGCCGAGTCCATCCTTTCATGGTTTGACACTTCGATTCCGACGTTATTCGAGCAAGCAGCGAAGGACGGTGCGCGTGTGACCGCAATCGGAGTTGGCTTCGGCGGTCCGGTCGACAGCGCGGCCGGCACCGCGCTGGTCTCGCACCAGGTCGGCGGCTGGTCGGGATTCCCCCTGAAGCGCTGGTTCGAAGAACGGTTCGATTTGCCAGCCACCGTCGCAAACGACGCCAACGCTGCCGGTTGGGCGGAATACTGCTGCGGAGCGGGCAAAGGCACGCGCACCTTCTGCTACATGAATATCGGCAGCGGTATCGGCGGTGCGTTCGTCATAGACGGGCAGCTTCACGACGGCCAGGGCTTCGGCGCCGCCGAGATCGGGCATACCTACGTGCCGGACTTCACATCACCGGCCTCCGGCGCGGCGGACAAGCTGGAGCACCTGTGCTCGGGTTGGTCCATAGAAAAACGCGTCCGCGCGGTCGCGTCGTTGGAACCCCAATCGCCCCTCGCCAAGCGCTGCAACAACAATCCCGGATCGATAACTTGCGCCATGCTCGCGGACGCCGCGCGAGAAGGCGACCCCGTCGCGCTTCAAGAAATCGAGCAGGTTGCGAAGACGCTCGGCCTCGCACTCTCCAACGTCATCACCCTGATCCACCCCGAATGCGTCGCGTTGGGCGGCGGCGTGAGTCTGATGGGCGACGTGCTCCTGGATCCCCTGCGCAAGCACGTGGACGCGCGGGTATTCGGCCCCTATCGCGAACGCTACCGAATCATTCCTTGCGCGCTTGGGGAGGATGTGGTACTGGTGGGCGGACTACTCCTCGCGCCGCCTACTTCTCGATAACGAACTCGTCGCGGACTTCACCCTCGCCGTCGAATGCGCGGTAGGTAAACCGATCCGGATCCATCGAGATGTCGATAACCTGATACGTCATCACGTCCGGAAACGCGACTTCCGAGTAATCCCGGTCAACCTGGTCGTAGAACTTGGTTCCTGACACCGAGACAATGTATATCGTGCCTTCCGCCGGCGACGCCACCCGCTCTCCCCCAAACATGGGATAGGTCCGGAGATACGCGTGGTCGTGGCCCTGCAGCGCCACATCGACGTGATATTTGTCGAACAGCGCCCCCCAGACTTCCCTCACATCCTCGTTCTCACGGTGCGGCGCGGACGGATAGGCCGGGTGATGGTAGACCGCAATTTTCCACCTCGCATTTGACGTGGACAACACCTGTTCCAGCCATGGTGCCTGATCCGCGGCGGAGAGGTTGGAGTCCAGCACAACGAACAACGCGTTACTATATGTGAACGAGTAAGCCCGTTCCGCCGGGAACCCATCCGGTCCATTCTCCGGCAACGTCAGTAGATCGAGATAGAGCCTGGGCACCTCGTCGTAATCATAATCGTGGTTGCCCAGCGCAGGCACGAGCGGCCTGCGCCGAAAGATCTCTTCTGCCGCGCCAAAGAAATGGTCCCACTCGTTCCGCCAGCCGCCGTCGTTGATGAGGTCGCCGGCCACCACGTAGAACGCCGCTTCCGGGTGGCGCTCGAAAGCTTTATTCATCAGTAGGCCCCACGCACCCAGACCACGCTGCGCATCGCCGAGGTACATGAACGAAAACGGTACTGCTTCGCCAGGAGCGGTCGTGAAGGTCGCCCAGTCGCTCCAGTTCTCGCCCGACGGATTACCAACGCGGTAAGTGTACGTAGTCGCCGGCTGGAGCCCCTCAAGTGTCGCGGAAAACCGGGCGTTGATTGGATCATTCTGCAACAATTGATCTTCGACAAGCATTCGGGCGGCATCCTGCCGCTGCGTCTCGGTTTCCGGCTCGTCTTCGCACCGGTACTCCACGACGCCCGCGTCAACCGAGGACGCCGTGCGCCATTGAATCGTTTGCGTCGAAGCGGGATCGGCGGCCCAAGTAAGACAAATCTGGTCGGGTGCGGCGGAACTCACATACGCCGCGGTACGGACATACCGGCGGTGGGCGTACCAGTCGATGGCCTCGCCTTTGAGTTCACGGAACAGGAAGAACACGGCAGCGGCGGCAAGAATGCCGACCCCGCCTCGAATCAGGATCTTGCGTGACTTCATGGATAGACCTTAGGTTACTTCGTGATAGTGGGACAACCGATCGCCGCCCGCTTCTGTACGCCGGGCGCGATAAATCTATTCCTGGCGGCCCTCGATCGCGGACAACACAACCCCGGCCGCAATACCCAACCGCCGATCGAGATATCCCTGCGTATCCGCAGAGAAATCCAAATCCATTCTCAGCACGAAGGGATTGAAGTGGCGATTGAAATCCAGGACCGTCGCGCCATTGACCGTGCCCGTGAAGGATTGCGGAATCAGATTTGTCAAGAAGCGCCGCAACAACGCCATCGCCATGCTGTCTTCCTGAATGACGCCAATCTCCTGTCCCGCCGCGTTCGCAATCAACCACTCATCCCGCAACATGGAGCGAAACCCCTTGCGTTTGAGCGTGCCCACAAGCTCGCCCGTCTGCGAGTCGAACACGTCATAGGCAGCCCCGAAATCGATGATGTTGCGCGCCCGTATGGCCAATAGCTCACACTGCATGTCCTCGCCGGAATAGAGCCGAATATCTTCCTTCAGCTTAAATGCCTTGAGCTTCGAGTAAAACAACACGCTCCCGGCAGGATCGTAGATGTGAAATGCCGCCCCCACCAGTTTGAAAATCTTTTTCCGAATCATGTAGTCCGTCTGTTGAAACCGGGGGTCGAGCATGGGAAGTCCTCCTTTCTTTCGCGGGAAACCGGGGACTATTCGTCGTCGGATACGTCGGACGTTTCGACCTTGGGAGAAACCGCGGGGGGCGGAGCTTCCACGGAGAACGCGAACTCCATCTGCTGATTGCGGATCAGCCGGTACCGTTTCAGCAGCCGGATAGTCTGCAACGTTTGCGATGCGGGGTAATGGCCGCTTTCGTCCACCTTCATGACCAGTTCGCGCAGAATGTCTGTGAATTCGATGACGTACCCAATGCCCGACTTCCGAAGCAGGCTGAGGGACCGCGAACGCAACTCCGGGCCAGCCGGCAACTCCGACACCACAAGGATTGTGGTAAATGGCAAACCATCAAACACTTCTTCTGCCAGCGCCAGGGATTCGCTGGAAACGAACTCGTAGAGAACCGGGTTCGCCTCGATCACAGAGGGGTAAAACCGATCCCCGTGCCACGCGCGCACTTCCACGGTCGCGCGTTCCAGAGACGATACGTCTCCCACGCTGAGCAGAAACGGAAGCGCTCTCGGCAGCCCCGGGGCAGTGTTGCGCACGAACAACTGACCGCTGTTCTCCCCGGAACGGAAGCGCGGCCCCTGCTGCCAGTTCGTCATGACCTGGAACAGGTTCAGCTCAAAGAACTCACGCACCAATTGGACGTTTACTTCGCTCATAACCGCTCGTACTTGTCCTCAGTGAGACCGTCGCCCGAGACTCACTCTGACTCCACTAGCGATCGGCCGATCTTGTGATTTGGATTCCGCGCCAGAATCTTCTCTCCCAGCTCGCGGGCGCGATCCGGCTTCCCCAGACGCTGGTAACACAGGCCGAGCTTGGCCAGGATGTCGAGCTGCGTGAAGTTCTCCCCGAACGCGGAGTATAGCCGATCCGGATTCTTCGCATCCGTCCGGTCGTCCGCGGCGCGGTAGTTCTCCATGGCGCTCGAAAACTGTTCGCGAAAGTAGAATACTTCGCCTCGAAGAAAATGACCCTCCGGCTGGTCCGGATTCAGTTCGATGGATTTCTCCAACAATTTATCCGCGGACTCCAGCGTGCTCTGCGCAAGCTGCGCATCTCCCGCCAGCTTCGCCGCACGCCCCAGCAGAAACAGCGCGGAGAAATTCTTACCGCCACTTTCCAGCACCGTCCGCGCCTGCTCCATTGCGGCGCGCCAGTTGGCCTCGCTGAAATTTACATGCGCCAGCCCGAGGTGTGCCCGGGAGTTCAACGGATCGACCGCGAGGATGCCCTCGAATTGCTCGCGCGCTTCACCCGTCCGGTTCATGGAAAGGTACGCGTGGCCGAGATCCAACTTGGCCGGAACCTGATCCGGACGGCGCGATACCACCTGTTGGAGCAGATCGACCGCCTTCTGCACGTCGCCGATCCGAAGATAAGACTTCCCGAGTTGGTGGTAGGCGGCGGCGAACGTATTATCCAGCCGGATCGCCCGTTCAAAACACTGCACGGCCCGGGCCATATCGCCCTTCATGCTCGCGGTCAAGCCCTCGTCGTAGTAGCTTTCCGCATTGTCACCGCCAAACGCCATCGCTTTTCTCCAGTATTGGTCGCAGCCCAGTATCCCGAACGCCAGTGTCCTGAACCCTAAGTTCCTTCTCAAAGATCTTGTGTGACGTGTCGCTAAAAGTCCCCCTTTGAAGGGGGATTTAGGGGGATGTTCCCGCAGATACCGGGATAAAAAAAAGAAACGAATCTCGAATTCGCTACACTAGATTCCCTCTCAAAGATCCCGCGCAACGCGTCTCCCAAACTCCCCCCCTTGAAGACAGGGCCGACAAAAAAGCGATGGCCAGTTTGACCATATGGATGCCACATTCGTTTGTCCATACCATCCATACCGTCTATATCGTCCATACAGACTCCCGGACTTCTGCCACGTTCCCCTTCGAAGGGGAAATCAGGGGGAAAAACAGGGGGGAAAACAGAGACTGGCTCTATTTTCCTTATGGATCGCTGAAAAAATGGTCCAGGTGCCTAGAAGAAAAACGGTGCCTGTCCCCATTTTTCCCACAGCGCTCTACCTCCAGCCTCCGGTCTCCAGCCTCCGGTCTCCAGCCTCCGGTCTCCTACCGCAACGACTCCAACGCCGTGCGCGCCTGCTGAATGCTCACGTCCGTCCGCTGAACCACATGCCCGATCTCGTCGGCCACGACAAACTTCAAGGTTCCCGCCTGCGCCTTCTTGTCATGCCGCATCGCCTCAAGAACGCGGTCGACAGGGATCTCTGGCCAACGCACCGGCAAGCCATACGAAACCAGGCATCGCTCCTGCCGTTGAACGAACTCATCGCCCACCAGCCCGAGGTTCCGCGCCAGCGTGCCCGCCGCGATCATTCCCAGAGAAATCGCCTCACCATGGAGGAATGTCTTGTAGTCGGAGGCGGCCTCGATCCCGTGACCAAACGTATGGCCGTAATTCAAATTCGCGCGCAAACCGTGTTCCCGCTCGTCCGCCGACACGATGGCCGACTTGATCTCGCAGGACCGCTTGATCGGGTATTGCAGCACGTGCAAAGCCCCAGCAAGCACCGCCTCAGACTCTTCCTCCATGTACGTGAACAAGATCGCGTCGGCGATAATCCCGTGCTTGATGACCTCGGCCAACCCCGCACGCAGCTCACGATCCGGAAGGGACTTCAGCAACGTGAGATCGATAACTACGGCGGACGGCTGGTGGAACGCGCCAATAATATTCTTCGCCCGCGCATGGTTTACGCCGGTCTTGCCGCCTACGCTGCTGTCCACCTGCGCAACAATCGTCGTCGGGACCTGAACGTGCCGGATACCGCGCATGTACGATGCCGCGGCATATCCTGCGATATCTCCGACGACGCCGCCGCCAAGTGCAAGGACCACGCTGGATCGATCGAGGCCGGCATCCAGAAATTCTCCGCACAGATAGTCGACCTGTTCAAGACGCTTGTGCTGCTCCCCGGCGGGAATCGTGCAAAGTCGCGCCTCCACGTCGGCCTGTCGCACAAGCTCTACAATCCGGTCGCCGTACAACGGCGCAACGTTCGTATCGGTCACAATCGCAACCGTGCCAAACACACTGAGATCGGAAAGCACGCGCGGCAAAACGCCCAACGCATCGTCACCCAGATAGATGGGATACGATCGATTTCCGAGCCCTACGGTTAAATGTTCCATAAAGACCCCAACTCTTCTGTGTCCGGCTCGCTAGGCAATCCGGCGCTTGGGTTTCGCGTGATTCAGCTTCACGGCGCGACCCGTCTGCGCGGCCTTCTCCCCGGCGAGAATGATTTCCAACGACTTCTTCCCTTCCTCACCCGTGCAGAAAGGCTCTTCCAATCCCATCGCCGCGCGCACAAAACCTCCGCTCACGTCGCAGCCCCAGGATCCGGGATAGTCATTCAGCGGCGGCGGCACATCAAACACGATCTCGCACTCCGGATTCACAAGCCGCGCGACAAGCGGCTTATCATCGTGCATCGCGACCTGAAGCGTGCCGTTGCTGCAATGCAGGATCGTATACGCCGCGCTCGCGCCCTTGATAGTCCACGACGAACACAACGTTCCTACCGTGCCGTCCGTGAACGTGAAGCACGACACAAAGTTGTCTTCCACGTCGCCCCAGGTCTTTTCCAACCGAGCCGTGAACGCCGAAATCTCGCCGATTTCCTTGCCCGTTATATAGCGAATGAGGTCCGCCTTGTGGACGCCCAGATCCGCCATCGCGCCGAAGCGCGCCTTGTCCTTCTGGAAGAACCACTTGCTCTCCGGGCTCCAATGGTCCGGTCCATCATGGCCGAACATGCCCGTTACATGCAGGATGTTTCCAAGAATGCCGCTCTTCACGATCTCCCGCGCCTTCCGATGCACCCCTAACCGCCGTTGCGTCTGGTTGACCATGAGGAGCTTGCGCGCCTTCTTCGCGGCTTCGATCATGCGATCCGCCTCCGCCGCACTTGCTGCCATCGGTTTCTCGACGAAAACATGGCAGCCCGCCTTCAACGCCTCGATCGTCACCGGCGCATGCAGCGTATTCGCCAGCGTCACCGTCACCCCATCGATCTGCTCCGATTTGAACATCTGCTTGTAGTCCGTATACACACGGGCCTCGGGTGCGTACCGCTGCGCCAACGCCTCCGCCTTACCCGGCACCACATCGCACAACGCCACCAACTCCGCCTCCGGACACACCGCGTAATCCGGTATATGAAGTCGCTCGGCAATCGCGCCGCACCCGATTACTGCCGCCCTGAATTTTCCTGCCATGTACGCAACTCTCCCCTGCTCCACACACCCAACATAGGACACGCCATTCCCAGCGAAAAGCGAAGGTGAATTGTAGTCGCCCCGCCCCGAGAAGGCAACCCGCCGTTTGCGCCACCCACCCGCCTGTGCTACACTCTGCCCTTCGTTCGGGGCGTGGCGCAGCCCGGTAGCGCACCTGCTTTGGGAGCAGGGGGTCGCTGGTTCAAATCCAGTCGCCCCGACCATTCTTCTTCCGCTGCAACTCTCCGCTGGTGTGTGACTTCCGTCAGGCACCATTTGCGATGTATTTTTGTTTGCACCATATGTGCAACACGGCGATCCATTCTTTTGCAGGGAAATATGTTGCGCCGCAGCCTCCACGGCAGCACGCAGCCGGTTGGGTTCCGCACTCGCATACACCTCCATTGTCAGACTGGCGGATGAATGGCGGGCGAGTTCCATCAAAGTCTTCACGTCTGTGCCGGACCGGATCAAAACGTTGACGAAGTACTTCCGAAGACTGTGCCACGAAGCCTTCCCTTCCGGTGTCTCCACGGGGATTCTGGCCGCTTTCAGGTCGGCTTTGAATCCCTTCCACGCCTTGCTCGACGGAATGCCCAAAAGGGGCGCATCGGCGGGCTTTCCCTTGGCAAGTACGAACAATCGTTCCGCAAGTTGGCGCGTAATGGGCTGCCGGGCGGCCTTCCGGTTCTTGGTATAGTCGGCACTCAGCGGAAGGGACAAACCATTCATGTCCAGATCGCGAACGCACAACGAACGAAGTTCCGAGACTCGGTATCCGGTCGACATGGCCACTTCGTACCAGAGTTGGCGGTGCGCCGGCGCTGCTTCTAAAAGCCGCTTGACTTCACTTTCGGTAAGGGCTCGGTGAGGATCACGAGGCCGAGCATCCAGTTTTGCCAGCGCCGCCAATGGATCGTGCGGAGCGTATCCGCGACGTACCGCCCAAAGGCAGAGGGATTTCAACGGCTCCACTCGCAAGGCAACGCTCTTAGGCGCGTAGTCGCCGCTATCCAGTAACAAGCGAATCGTCTTTTCCACGTCAGCGAGCCGAATGTCCGCAAGAACATCGAGACCCAACTCGCTCACCCACCAGTCCAGGTATCCTTCTTTCAACGCGGCATTTTGTGTATCCCATGGACGGCCGCCGCGGCCGCCTTGCGTACGGCCCCAGGCCATGTAGTCCGAAATCACTTCTCGAATTGGGCGATTGGCCAACAACTGACCCGGTGACGGTATGGGCTTCTCTCCTTTCCGGATGGCACGGTGCTCCGCCTCGACATTGTTCGCGTGATCCAACGTCTTTTGTTTGTCAGTCCACCCTTTGCCGTAGCGCCACCGTCCGACGTGGTCTTTGTACTTGAACCGCCAGACCTTCTCCGCTTTTCCAGTCTTCAGTGTTCGACGGTATACGCTTGCCATCGTTACGTTTCCTTTCTCCACGGAACCATAAGCACCGACGACAACGATAATCCAAGTCGCTTGGCTTCCGACCTGATTCTGCGAAGTTCATCGGGCGTCATGCGTACATTGACCTGTTCGGAGCGCTTTTCTGAAACCCGTTTCCTCGGCCGACCACGGGGTCGTCGTTTGCTTGAATCTTTACCATTCCGCATTCTTTGATGATATTTTACGTATACGCAAAAATCAAGGCATGTCCCGATCGAGTCGACGCACCCGGCGGTCAACTTTACGGCACGCTGCCTCCTGACGGGCTTCCATATGCTCCAGAATGGTCTTGACCAACCAGACATTCCTCCCGAGGAATTTGAATGGGGGCGGCAATTCTCCGCGACGGGTCGCGCGCTGGATAGACTTCTTGCACCGTCCCAGCAGACGACCCAACGTTTCGGAATCCATATAGGCGTCCGGCGGCAGATCGGCGAGGAACGTAATCACTCCCGCACCGTCATGAACGGGATCTTCCTCGTGATGGTCCTTTTGCTCCAACGTCCTCAATCCATTCCAACTCACTCTACGACTGCCCCGACCCACGATAGTGAGTTCATGAGAGTCAGAATGCTCAATTCATCGCAAGCACGAGAGCTACCAGTACGTATCGCGCCAAAAGGAGTCCGGTGATAGCGATGGCGCGCGCCTCCCATTGTCGTATGGGTCGGGAAAACCCGACGGGCTGAGAGCCCGCGATCAATCCGAGAATTGGCTCAGTCAGGTCATGCAACGACGTCCGAAACTTACCCGCCGCAATAATCCGCGCCACGGTGAGCCGGAGCAATACCAGAAAGATGATGCTATCAATCGCCCAGATGACGAACATGACCGGTAGAATCCAAAGGTTGGTAATCACGATTGTCATCCTCGTGTAATCCTGCCTGCCAGCTTGTGGAAATGCTGCACTAACCGTTCCTTGTCGCCGATCCAACGGTACCGTTTTGAGCCGTCGGGGTACTCCGAGGCCATCCACTTCATGAGTTCTTCGTCCACAGCGTCCGGACTGCCACCAATGCCAACGCAGGAAATGACCGCACGTTGCTTGAGGTCTTTGGCAATCGGCTTCGGATTGCGACCGGTATTGTGCCCGTCGCTCAGAAGTACGACGTCACACGTGCCATGGGCACGCCGGAGAATTTGGAAGGCCTCGTTCAAACCGGCCCGGATGTTTGTGGAACCCAGGCTGTCTATCCGATCGATGGCAGCGCCCAGTTCGCTGGTGTTTTGAGCTTCGGTCAACGGGCGATACACCTTCGCATTGCACCCGTAACCAACAATGGCCACCCGTGCATGAGGATCCTCGTTTGCCAATCGGGAGTAGAACGCGCGGGCCGCCTCCTTTGCAGCGCCTAGCCGCGAAGGCGGCCAATCGTCGTCCATCATCGATCCCGATGCGTCAATCACGAGCACGGAATTCCGCTGCTCGCATACGGGTTGCGTGGTGGCGAACTGCATACCGGAGGTTTGCGCGGGATCGTCCTCCAGTATCCGCCTCACGACTCCGGAGATGGCGCTTCCGATGGACATCATGGGATCAATGAAACTTCTGCCGAAATTCGTCCGAGATTGGTGAACCGATGTAACACTCGCAGTCATTTCGCTAACTCCTCATGGTCTTCCCGGGCAGTCTCTATACGGCTGCCGGTTTATCTTTGGGCTTAATTCCCTTCTTGTAGTCCACCGATACCGTTGCTTGCTTGCCCGATACCTTGTCCGTAGCCGTGGCGGTTACCATGCCGTTCGTGTCGATAAAGCACTCGACTCGAATGCGTTCCGTACGGGTGGACTCCCGTGGCAGGTCGGACAGTGTCAGTTCACCGATAATCAGGCACTTGTCACGGTCCGCGTCCGCCTCGCCCTGCAGTATCTCGATACGGGCTTCCTCTTGGTCGCCGTGTTCCAAATAGTAGTGCTGCGTCTTCTTCTGCGGGATCTGCGTGTTCTTCGGTATCAGGATCGCGTTGACCAGACGCTTCGGGCCTTCAGAGTTCTCCGTCACGCAACATCCCACACCGTGCGCCGTGACGTCCCGAACGAACATGGCCGGATCGGGGATAACTTGGCCGCGAATGGTAGCGGTTCGGCCATCTTTGGCCATTTCCGCGACACTTGCAAGGGCCGCGCCGTAGGCGATTGCCTTATCTGGGTCAATGTCCATCTTGGGTTGCAGACCGGTATGCTGAGCGACCGACTCGCGGATAAACGGAAGCCGGGAAGACCCGCCGACTAAGAGAATCTGCTCGATCTGCGTGTAGGTAAGCCCCGCGCCACGGATAGCCTGGTCCAAGGCGTTCAATGACTGCCAGACAAGGGGCTCAATGCTTCGATGGAATTCTTCCTGCGTTAGTTCCACGATGATTTGGTTTCCCTTGTAGCCAATGACGCAGGGCACCTTCTCCCGGTTACCCAGCGAGATCTTGGTGGATTCGGCTTTCGCATCGAGTTCCGAGAACAACATCGGGTTTTCGGACCGGGTCGGTTCCTCCCCAGTTTGCTTCCGGATTTCCGCGAGGAAACGCTCGAAGATGGGTTGGTTGAGGTCGTTCCCGCCACACTTCGGAACACCTTCCGTCGCAAGCACGGTGATCTGGGACCCATCGACCTCAAGCACGGAGGAATCAAAAGTTCCGCCGCCAAAATCATAGTCAGCGAAACTTGTTTTCGACCGAAGCGCATTGAGCGCGTAGGCATAGCCGGCGGCCGTGGGTTCGGGCAACAACAGAAGCACTTTGATGCCATTTCGTGCAAACGCCTCTAACAGGGCTTGTTTCTGGTCGTCCCGGAAGTTCGCGGGACAAGTCGCCACACACTCGGTCACCTCCATGCCGACAGCCTGCTCAACGTGCTTCTTGAGATAACCAATAAGCGCGGCAGTCGCGTCCGTGGGGTCGAATTTGACTCCATTTCCGAGTACGCTTTCCTGAGTTCCGAGCTTCAACTTGAAATTGCGAGCGCAACGAGTTGGTTCCACGTACCCTTGCTCCAGTGCATCGGCCCCGACCAGAGTCTTTCCGTCTTCGGATACGTGGACAACGCTGGGGGTATGAGGGAAACCGCGGTCGTTCAAGACTATCGTGGGTTTACCCGAAAGGTTCACGTAGGCCACTTTCGACTGGGTGGTCCCGATATCCATTCCTACCATCGTTAGGTACCTCCGTCTTCGTTGTTCAGGATTTCGTCCGCGGACACGTATACGGACACACACTCCTGACGAATGACACGGCCGTCGCGCCGGTAACCGGGCAGCAGCCGGCAATCAATCAGACCCCGGCTACTTGAATCATCCGTGTTAACCTGTTTCGCGCAACGCTGGGTCGATGGATCAAAGCGCTCCCCAGGAGTTTCAAACCTTTCTACCCCATAGTTGGCGAGGAGGTTCTCCAATTCGATCAGATCAGCACGCCGGTCCTGCCGGATGTATTCGAGGGCATGCATCACCGTTCTGTTACCGGATTCCTCACATTTCTGCTGTGCTTCCGCGGCTTCTGCAATCCGCTGCCCGCAACGGTCTGCAATCCCAATGAGCATTAGAAAAAGCGGCGTTAGCACGTGGCGCTCATGAAACTCTTCGGAAAGTGCTCGGTTTCGCTCGTGCAATTCACTTAGGACCGCTTCGTCGGTCCGGAGCCTCGCGATTTCGCTACGAATCCCATCAAACTTCTCATGAAGGTCGTGCAGCACGTTCGTCACGTTGGCCGCCGACTCAGACACTAACTGCTGAAGTTCGGCCACATCGGAGACGTTCTCGTGTCTTACGTCGTCTTCGATGAGGTCGCTGAGTTTCCCCGAAATGCCGGGAGCACGGGCGACGTTCGCCGGTCCGGCATGCACCGGACTCGATCGCTCTTCGTTGGTTGCTCTATCCATGGCTGCTTCCTTTCCTGTTGCGCGTCACGTCTGATGATGTGCGCTTTGTCGCCTTTCCCCTTTGCGTGTGGTCCGGCGTTGAAACCACCGACATACCGCGAAGGTGCAACTACCAGGCTCCCGTTCCTCTCGATGGGAGCGCAATCTGCTACTCCGGGAAGTTCTTCCGCTCACTAGTTCTTCTTCTGCCGTCGCAGTCAATTCTCACCTCGCGTAACTCTGGGTCGCAGTCAATCCGGAGGCACTCAAACCGGCATATCTGGTATCCATCGATTCAAGTGCTAATCCTCGTCGTCGGCCGTGTACCGGTACGTTCGAGTCATCGGCAGATCGAAGAATGCCCCCCGGGAGTACAACGTCTTTGAAATCTCCAATACTCGGTCATCTGGGTCCTTGGTGCGCCCCCACTCACCGGCAAGGTCATCGGCGTCCTCGGCCGCCACGGTATCCACGTCACACGCAACGCTGCGCTTCGCCGCTTGCCACAACAAAGGTGCGCTCACCAACGCAAGTGGCCAACATGCGGGGCACAGCGCAAGGGCCAACCATCCGATCATCCCTGTTCCCGCCACGGTCAATACCGGGACTACGGGGCTGTGTGTTTCTACCGTCTTCTTCATCGTCCTTCTCCTTTACCAAATGCTTATCTGAGTAGTGACGCGAAGCCGCTCGCCGGTGGCAAAGAGCCAGCGCCGCTCACGACTTTCCGCCCACGTATCGATACGGATGTTGCGTTCATACGGTTGTCTGAACCGCAACCATTCCGCTGCCATTGCGCTCTGCTGTACCGAGACCGCAGTCAGTGCTTTGATCCGGGTTTCTTTTTCCAGATATCCCAGTTGGCTGTCGTTCAGCGCCGTCAGAAAGCCCGAATCCTGGCCGGTCGTCGGTACGGGATAATTGGGCAACAGCGGACCGGGGACGGACGCAACCGGATAATAGGGCTCCGGTCGACCGGGGTTTGCAGTGCGCATCATTTCGTGATTGAGGTTACTCATGTCCTTTTTCCTTTCGTATATGTAGTCCGTTGGTGTGCGGAAATCGGGTGAAACCATCGAGTAACTTCACGCGTCACTCGTACCGCGGGGCGGACTGCGACTGTTATAAAGCGATGAGAATGACAACATGAGTCCTCCTTTCACCGATTACGGTCGACAAGGATTTTGACGGCGGCCACGATGGGAAGCAGGACGAAACCGAAGGCGATAAGACCTCGTGTCCAATCCTCTGCCGAGTCGCCGGTTGCGATCTCGTCGATAGAGCCCAGGAACGCCAAAAGATCGTTAGGAGTCTTCAGCACGACCACAATGGCAAAGACGATGAGCGCGAGCGCGATCAGGTTGTGCCACTTAATTTCCATAGCTTCGCCTCCCTTTCCTGATTTTCTGCGGAACGGAACTGTTTATGCTTTTCTTTTCGGACCATTCGACGCCGTATTTTTTGAAAAACAATCCCCAACCCGTTGAAGGGCTTGTCCTAATGAAAGTACAAATACTTGCGGATGCGTACGGACCAGTGCCGGAGACTTCTCTAACCGGGACCGAATAGACCGGGCAAGATGGGATGTCGGCGTAACAATCCACAATTCCTCTGCATTGACAGCAATCGCCTTCACCAAGTCCTTTTCGATGCGCCGGTTCGTGAGCTCCGCCTCGACGGCAATACGCACGAGTCCCTGCTCGACCAGCAGGTCGATATAGCCGGAGCCGCCGGAAAATCGGATGAAGTACTCTTTCTTTGTGATAGCGCCCTGAGCACGCAACGCCTGTGCTACTCGTTCCACAAGGACGTCGTTATGCAAATGGTCGCCGCGCATGTCATTGCGTATCCTTGGGTTCAGGGGAACCGTTGAAGCAGATGAGTGCCGGTTCCAGCGGCTCGAGCACGATGGCCGCCCGACCGCGGCTGCTTGTGTTCACTTGGTGCTCCCGCAGGTAGCCTTCGGCGACAAGCCGGTTTCGAATCGTCTGCGCCTGCTTGCCTCCCAGTTTTGCCAGTTTCACGTAGGCGCTGGATGGTTGGCCCGGGTTCTCGATAATTGCCCGCACATACCGGCGTTCGGGCTCTGAGAATTCCGGATTGCTTGGTGACGGGTCGCAGGGACTATCCGCAGTACGGATGTCGAATTCGTCAAACTCAGGCGGAACCGAAGCACGTTCGCTAGGTAGTCGTGCGAGGTCGCTCGGGCACGAGTCGCCTTCATCCTCCACGAATTCGTAATCGAGCTTGGGAATTCGGACAAGGTACGGGTAGCGCCAGTCCCCTTCTCCAACCTGTTCCACAAACACCCCCGGGCCTAGGTGGTGCTGGATATGACACCGTTGTTCAGTAGACAACCCCATCGCCGAGGCCATGAGGTTGTAGTCCTGTGCGCTTCCGCATCGCCCCAGTTGCTTGTTTGCACAGTTGCTCAGCACAATTGGGTGAATGTCCGACGAGGTCGTCGCAACATCCAGTCCAATACCGGTACCGCGAACGAGAGTAAAGGCGTTGAGCAATGCCAAGTTGGGTTTGGACGCGGATATCAGGTCTCCGGACTCATCGATAGTGAAAGACTGGTCCATCGGCCGATTCGAGTATCCCCGCGCCCGGCGAGATGAGAATTCGCCGAGGAGCAGCACGTTGAGTCGTAGATTTTTGCAGACCTCGGAGGCGCCAGTAAAATCCAAATGAATCCGTTTGTTCGCAAGTTCATCACAATTCCAGCCGCGGTGATAACCTAATACCTCCGGTCCAAGGGAGCGCATAACTGGTTCAGACGCGTCAAGATACGCCAACTGTGCTGGACGATTTGCCCGCGCGTTGTCGCGAATGTCTGCAAACACGTCATACGCCGTCGGAAATCGCCTGGAACCGTCCAACACTCCGAACGATTTGTACAGCCGTAAAATGGTCGTGTGTACAAGTTTTGCGCAGCGAGGAGGAAGGTCCAGCGTTTGTATCACGACGTCAGCAACGGCCGGAGCGTATTCGACGGGATTCACCTTGTTC
>CAZWDH010000017.1:29184-40010 GCA_964632865.1 uncultured Nitrospiraceae bacterium | reverse complement strand
CGTGCCCGCGCAGGTGATCGATATGAGCCATGACCGCGCCGAACGGCCACGCGGCCAGCACCGACGCGATCGCGAGGACGACCAGCGCGATAATCAATCTCGCCAGCGTGAGTCCTTTAGGCCAGATTCGCAACACGCTAGGATCCGCCCTCGTGTTGAGTGAAGCAGTGGCGAATGTCCGTCATTCCGACTCGTCCTTTCTTCTTCTGGACTCCATTGCGTCGTGACCCTTTCGGATCGCGCGAGCAACCGAAGCAAAGCGTGAATTACCACTATTCCCGCCGAAGGTGGGACGCAACCCTAGCCAGGGGCGAAGCCCCTGGTAGCCAGCACCCGCCCCTGATCGAGCGCTGAAAGTGCGGCGCAACGTCTCCATACCAACGGTTTCTTTCGTCGAAATCAAGCCGAGATTTGTAGAGCGCCTCTATTTTGCGTCGCCCCTTCAGGGCTCGATTTTTTGCGCATCTGGTTCCAGGGGCTTCGCCCCTGGCTAGGGATGCGTCGCGCCTTCAGCGCCAAGATGGAAGAACTGCGGTGCCTGCAAGACACGAAATGGCGCTTCGGCAGCAGTCAAGAACTCGTTCCTCCTTCGTAGCGCCGTGCACACTTTCGTGTGTCTCAATCCCAATTCTTTCGTGGCACTTCCTCGGCGAAGCCCCATAATCTGACGCCGGTCCTCCAGCCCGTGGAATAGAGTTTTCTTCATCGCACTTCACAGCCCCTACTAAGACATTCTCACTGGTTTTCTTGCCTGTTGGCCCGCCCGCGCCAGAGTTGCACCGACCGCGATGGATAGAAAGCCCAAAAATAGGCTCAAAGTAGTAGCCAGCGCGTCCTGCTCACCACCGTGGACGACCATTTGTGAGAATAGCAACCCCATTCCGAAACCGGCGAGGGTCCCACCGACATACTCCTTTGTGGGCTTAAGAAACAGATCCGACCATTTCATGTTGTTTACTCCCTGTCAGCCTGGCTTCCGCCCAATAAACTGCACCACCGATGCCAACCCCGTATGATAGCTGCCTTCGTTGATTTCGCGGTCGCGTTCTTGCAGGAGGATGGGTTCCAGGTTTGGGAATTCGCGTTCGATCTTGGCGATGCTCATGAGGAGATCGACGTCTTTCGGGCCGCCGGTGTCGCGGGGCAACTGGGCCTCGGAATAGGCCTCCAACAACACGATCCCGCCGGGTTGCAAGGAACGCTCCACGAGCGGGTAGAGTCGCGCGCGGATGGCGCTCGGCAGATGGGCCGAGATGGAGATGACCGAACCGTAGCGGCCGGCCTCGGGTTCATAGGCCGCGAGATCGGCCACTTCCGAGTGAATCGTTGCGTTCCGGGACTCGGCCAGTTGCCGCGCCTTCGCGAGACCCACGTCCGACCCGTCGACGCAATGGACCTCCAACCCCCGCGCCGCCAGGAAAACCCCGTTGCGCCCCTCCCCCTCCGCCAACGACAGCACCGGCCCCTTGAGCAGCGCTGCATGTTCCGCAAGGAAGGTGTTGGGTTCCGTTCCGTAGACGTACTCGTCTACCGCGTAGCGTTCATTCCACATAGGGTCTCCAAAGATGCGGACGCCCGCCCGGCTCGCCATGAATGCCGAAGCATCGCGCTATCCCTTTGTTTCAATCTCGAAGCCTTCTGAGTTCATTACGCTGCAACCATACGCCACCGCGCCTTCAAAACTGCACGCTCCATTAAGATTGTCTCGAACGAAGCGGACACCATCAATCTCACAGTTCACAAAACGACAACCGGGGAAGGAGCAGCCTCTAAACGTGCAGTTGATGAAGCGGCAGTCGACGAAGGTGACGATGTTGAAGAGGCCCCAATACCAGTCGATATCCTTGAATGTGCAATTCGAGAAGTCCGCCTCAACATGCACGCCCTGGGGAGCAATTCCGAGAAACTCACAGTATTTGAAGCAGTCATCCCCGCCCCAATTCACGGATTGAAGATTCTGACTGGTTATTACAAGACTCTCCATCGTGTTTCCTGACATTGACAATGCAGCCCAAGGAAGCCATCAGGAACCAGCCACACGATTCACTATAGAATCAGGTGCGACCGTACCCCAAGTGTATCACGGGGAGGCAAATCCAGCAATACGTACGCGAATGCTTCAGGTTACGGAATGGCAATAGGAAATGCCCGCTAGGTGTCGATCATGTCAAAGGCGTTCACGGGGAACACCCGCTCGATCCGTCCGCCGTGTTCGACGATAACCTCGTAGGGACCGGAGATGTTGTTCTGCGGATCGGGGTTCTTGCCCCAGCGGATGAAGAGCGTGTGGCGGCCACGGGGCAGGTCTTTGAACTCGAACCGGCCGGTGCTGTCCAGGTGTGCGCGCAAGAGCGGGACCGGGACGTCGAGGGGCAGTGTCACTTCGGTGGGTTCCGTTTCCGAGTTGCGCCCCCACCACTCGTAGGGTATGGAGGAAAGACTCCACCATTCTTCGGGCATCCGCCGATGCCAATCCACCGCTGCCTCCGTGGTTTCGGGATGTTCTTGCGGCGGCCCCTCATACCCCAGCGATTCGTAATCTTCTTCCAACAGCAGAAACGCGGCGCCGAATACGCCGGTCAGGGGACCCTCCGCGCTTCCGAAGGTTCCCGGAAAATGCACCCATTCGATCTGACCGGCGAGCGTGCTGGCCGACTTCTCACAGCCCGATGTAATGACGCTCACTGCGATGCAGAGCGTTGCGCAGAATATCCACCGGAGGATGCGTTTATGCGTATGTATCGGATTAACCGCCATCAATCACTCTCCTTCGTGGTAGTCAAACAGGCGTCGTTCGGCTATGGCTTCAAACTGCCACCCAATCAGCAAGGCATCCCCTATGGAGTGCGGGCGCTTGCGACTGCTTTTCCTCCGATCGTGTCAACGCCCTGAGATACCTTCCACGGCCATGATGAAAGCGAAAGGCTTCGTAAATATCATCATTAAGGTTCCGCGATCCGTATCGTAGTTGGATGGCATTAGGTGATTGGCCTTCCCCGAAGAAAAGCAGTCGCAAGCGCCCGCACTCCATACGTGGTCATTCGGGCGCCGGTCACGTGTTTTTACGTCATGTTTTGTAGTTTGACAAACTGTCAAGACACATGCGACCCTTTTTTCAAGATATTTCATAGCAGTAACTTATGGTGCCTCTTGGGCATTTGCGACAGAGCCTGACAGACGCCCTTCGTTACTTGATATACGTACGCTGAACCGCCCAGGTTCATTTTTCGCGCGGAGGGCAACATGCCGAAGACCATCACCGACCACACCAACCTCTGCCTGCACACGATGACCACGAAGCCGTGGTCGTTGCGGGAGGCGATCGACGGGTACGCGCGCGCGGGGGTGCCGGGGATCACGGTGTGGCGGCAGCATCTGGAGCCGTACGGGCCGGAGGAAGCCGGGCGGATGTTACGCGGGTCGGGGCTGCACGTGGTCAGCCTGTGCCGGGGCGGATTCTTTCCGGCGGACACGGCGGCGGGGCGGCAGGCGAACATCGACGACAACCGCAAAGCGGTCGACGAGGCGGTAGCGATTGGCGCGCCGCTCATTGTGCTGGTCTGCGGCGCGGTGCCGGGGATGCCGCTCGCGGAAGGGCGCAAACAGATCCTCGACGGCATCGCGAAGGTCCTGCCGTATGCGGCGGCGGCGAACGTGAAGCTCGCCATCGAACCGTTGCACCCCATGTACGCGGACTCGCGGTCGGCGGTGAACACGCTGGCGCAGGCGAACGACATGGTGGAGGCGTTGGCGTCCCCGTTTCTCGGGGTGACGGTCGACGTGTATCACCTCTGGTGGGACCCGGACTTGGCGAACCAGATCACGCGCGCGGGCAATGCGATCTTCTCGTTCCACCTCTGCGACTGGCGTACGCCCACGCGGGATATCCTTAATGACCGCGGTCTCATGGGCGAAGGCTGCATCAACCTCCGCGAGATCCGCGGCTGGGTCGAGGCGCAGGGGTTCTCCGGATACAATGAGGTCGAGATCTTTTCGACGGAGTATTGGGCGGAGGATCAGGCCGCGTTCGTGGAGCGGATCAAGGCGGCGTACGTGGAGCATTGCTGAGGCCGCTGGTAGGATCGCGGACGCAAAACGGAAAGAACATCCCCCTTGATCCCCCTTCAAAGGGGGGATTTCGCGCGCGCTTCGCGGCGCGCCTGTTTGGGCGAATATTTGGGTCTTCATCAAAGCAGGTTTACTCATGCTCACCCAAGACTTGGGGAGGTGAAATTCCCCCTTTGAAGGGGGATCAAGGGGGATGTTCTTCAGGAGCGAGCGAGTATGATATGCGTCGTGCCTGAGAAGTCGCGTACCACTTCGCAAAAGGAGAGTCCGGTGAAACGTTCGCTGCGTGCTTGGAGTATGGTTCTGGTTGCGGTACTGGCTTGCGGGTTGGCCTATAGCGCCGATCCGACCGATCCGACCGATCCGACCGGTCGGTCCGATTACGCGCCTTCCAAAACGCAGAGCGTCTTCTACTCCCAGGATCTCCTCGCTCATGCGACGGCGAATGCGGCGCAGCACGACTGGGCCGCGTCCATGCAGGACCAGCTTGTCGCCGCGGCCGCGCCTTGGAAAGCCCTGTCGAACGACGAACTGTGGGACGCCATGTTCGGGCCGAACATCCCGCGCACGTGGATGGTCTGGTCGGACGGGTATTGCCCGGCCTGCAAAGACCCGGTGCGGATGTACACGTGGGAGGTCGACCCCTTCGCCATGCCGTGGAAGGTGCGGTGTCCGCATTGCAAGGAACTGTTTCCGAAAAACGATTTCGCGGCCTTTCATCAATCGGGCTACGACGAGCACGGCATTTTCCAACCCGAACTCGCGGACCGCTCGCTGCTCTTCAACACGGAGCATCCCGATCCCGGCGATCCCCTCCACCTCTTCGGCGTGGACGACGGCGCGGGCTACCAGGCCGACGGCCACACGTGGCGGTTCATCGGCTGGTACACCATCTTCGGCCAGTGGAAGAAGTGGGTGCACGCGGGCATCGTGAACCTGAGCGCGGCCTACGCGGCGACGGGCGATCCGGACTATGCGTTCAAGGCGGCGACTATGCTGGATCGTGTGGGCGACGTGTATCACACCTTCGACTTCCACACGCAGGGCGGGCTGGTTTACGAGACGACGCAGGGCACCCGCGGGCAGATTTCCACATGGCACGACGCCTGCGAAGAGGTGCGCCATCTCGCGCTGGCCTACGACCGCATCTACGACGGCGCACAATCGCAGGAAGCCGCGTTGACGGACTACCTGTCGCAGAAGGCGTCCACATATAAACTCGACAATCCGAAGACGTCGTGGACCGACATCCAGCGCAACATCGAGACCGGTATCTTCGTGAGCACCTTGAACCATCGCGAACGCATCGAGTCCAACTATCCCCGCACGGACATCGCGCTGCTGGTCATCAAGACCGTGCTCGGATGGCCGGGCAACCGCGACGAGGTATTGGGCTTGCTCGACGGCATCGTCGAAAAGGCCTCCGCGGTGGACGGCATGAGCGGCGAGAAGGGCATGTACGGATACACGACCATCGCGCCCCATGCGATCGCCGAGATCCTTTCGCAGATGCGGCGTCTGGAACCGGATTTCCTCAGCACCGTCTACGCACGGCATCCGGTTCTCAATAACACGTTTCGCTTTCACCTCGACACGTGGTGCATGGAATCATGGTACCCGCGCACCGGCGACACGGGCGTCGTCGGCGAAAAGCGCACGACCTACGCGGGCGTGCCGTTCTCCACGAATCCGGGAGTGGAGCCGTCCATGTACGCATTCCTCATGGACGTGGCCGACCTGACCGACGACCCGGGCCTGGTGCAGGTGATTTACCTCGCCAACGGCTCGAAGACGGACGGGCTGCCCTACGATCTGTTCGCGGACGATCCCGCCGCGTTCCAGCAGCGCGTGCAGGCGGTCGTCGACGAGCACGGCCCCACGCCGCAACTCGGCAGCGTGAACAAGGAGCAGTGGCACCTCGCCATCCTGCGCTCCGGCGAAGGCGAACACCGGCGCGCGCTGTGGCTCGACTACGATTCCCACGAGCGCCACAGCCATCGCGACGGCATGAACGTCGGCCTCTTCGCAAAGGGGCTCGACCTGATCCCCGACTTCGGATATCCGCCCGTCGGATACGGCGGCTGGGGCGCGCCCCGCGCCGTGTGGTACACGATGACCGCCGCGCACGTGACGACGGTGGTTGACGGCGGCAACCAGGCGTCCGCCGCGGGTGCGACGACGCTCTGGGCCGACGGCGCTCGCTTTCACGCCGTGCGCGCCTCCGCGCCGGACATGATCGGCGGCGAACAGTTCGAGCGGCTCGTGGCCATGGTGGACGTGGACGACGAGAACTTCTACGCGATCGACGTGTTCCGCGTGAAAGGCGGGGCGCGCCACACGAACTTCTTTCACTCCACCTTTGGCGATATCACGGCGGAGGGTCTCGACCTCGCACCGGGCGAACCGTTCAGCAACGACACGCAGATGCAAAACTTCCAGACCGACGCTTCGCCCGAACCAGGCTGGTCCGTCGATTGGAAAGTCTCCGATCCCTACGGCTACGTCAGCGCCGACCGGGATATTCACGTGCGCTACACCAACTTTACAGAGGGCGCCACGGCCACACTCGCGGAAGGTTGGGTGGACGTCGGGCTCTACGGTTCCGAATCGCGTTGGTTGCCGCGCATCTACACCGAGCGCAAAAGCGATGCCGCGCCGTTGGCGTCGAACTTCGTATCGATCATCGAGCCTTACGAAGGAACACGCCTCTTCGAATCCATCGTGCGTACGGCTCCACCGGATGCCGCTTCAGAAGATCAGCAACCGGTCTCCATCGTGCTCAAACGCGCGGACGGCCTGACGGACGTGTTCCTGTATGGGCCAAGCCAGAAGCAGTCCGAGCTGATCGCGCCGGGCACGGACATTCGGGTCATCGGCGAGTTGGCTTGCGTGACCATGTCGGCCGCAGGTCCTCTCCGGGCCAGTCTGTGGAACGTGAGCCGTTTGAAGGCGGGCGATTGGGAACTGAACGTCGCGCCCGATGCTGGATTTCTGGAAATTGATCTTGCTGGAGGCCAGGTCACCGTCGTTTCCGGTGATCCGGGCGCCGTCCAACCCGCGCCGCCGGCGGCTCCGTAATCGGAGGCCGATGCGGGTGGAGCGCCACGCTCTTGTCAACGGAGCCCACGTTCAGTTTGACGGAGTTCCCGGCTGCGCGACATCCTTGGCGCAGTTCAGCGCGGTGCGGACTTTCTCCAGCAGTTGCTTCGGCATGAATGGCTTTGCCAGGAAGTGCATTTCCGGCCCCACGACCCCGCGTTCCGCGAGGACAACTTCGCTGTAGCCCGACATGAAGATCACCGTAGTGTCCGGGCGCTCATGAAGCAGCGTCTCGGCAAGTTCCTTTCCCCCCATGTGCGGCATGACCATGTCCGTGATGAGGCAATCGATGTGTCCGTTGTAACTCCGCGATAGCGCCAGCGCCCGGGTTCCGCCAGAGGCGACCAATACGGTATAGCCGTGACGGGTCAACGTGCGCTGGACCAGTTCCCGAAGGAGGGGTTCGTCCTCCGCCAACAGGATCGTTTCCGTGCCTTCAACCGTCAAGTGGGAGTCCACGTAATCGTGGAGTATGTTCTCGTCGCCGCCTTCGACGGTGGGCAGGAGGATCTTGACGCTGGTTCCGTGGTCTGGTTCGCTGTAGAAGCCGATATGGCCGCCGGCCTGTGTGACGATTCCGAAACACGTCGCCAACCCAAGTCCCGTTCCCTTCCCCTCGGGCTTCGTCGTGAAGAACGGTTCGCAGGCATGAATCAGCGCCTCCGGCGTCATACCCAAACCCGAGTCCGTCACATTCAGCAGGACGTACTCGCCCGGGGCGAGCGGTTCGCCTTGAAGGGTTGTGGCGCCGTGGGCGGTATAGACCTGCGTTTCGACAATGAGCTTGCCGCCGTTCGGCATGGCATCGCGGGCGTTGACCGCGAGATTCACGAGCAACTGCTCGAACTGGCCCTTGTCGATCCGGATATCGCCGATCCCCTCGTCGAACAGGGTCACCACTTCGATATGCTCCCCCATGAGACGGCGGAGCAGCTTGTCCACGTTCCTCACCAGATCGTTGATGTTGAAGACTTGCGGTTCGACCACCTGCTTGCGCGCAAAGGTGAGCAACTGCCGGGTCAAATCCGATGCGCGCCGGCCCGCGTGGCGAATCTCGTCCACGTCCGCCCGCTGTTCGCTGTCCTCCGGGAGCGACTCGTACAGGAAGTCCGAGAAGCCGAGAATCGCGCCGAGAAGATTGTTGAAATCGTGGGCAATGGATCCCGCCAAACGCCCTATGCTTTCCATCTTCTGGGCCTGAAAAAGCTCCCGCTCAAGCAGCCGGGTGGCGCTGATGTCTTTGACGATCCCGTAGATGCCGGCGATGCGTCCTCGGACCTTGATAGGCAGGGTGGTGATTTTGATCTCGATGGTCTCGCCGTTTTTGCGAATTCCCCGCGCTTCAAACCGCTGGGGTTCCCCCTCGACGGTCGACTGAATTCGTTCCAACACGTCATTGATGCAGTCCGAAGCGACCAAGTCCTCGAGACGCTTCTCTTGCAACTCCTGCAGCGTGTACCCGGTCAGCGTCACCGCGCTGTCATTGATCGACGTGAGCGTTCCTTCCAGATCCACCGCGAACACGCCATCGGGATTGCCGGTAAACAACGAGCTGTAGCGTTGCTCGCTTTCCTGCAGATCTTCCAGCGCGCGTTTGCGCGCGGTCTCGTCAGTCCCACAGAGAATGATGCGGGTGGGAACGCCGTCTTCACCGAAGCGATTGGCTGACGTGATCTCCAGCATCCGGATCGCGCCGGTTTTCGACGCGACTCCCAACTCGTACTTGGTTACGTCTTCGCGACGCACGGTACTCCAGAGCGCCTCCGCCGCAGCGGGATCGCGGGGATCGGCAAACACTTCGGTGAATTCTCGGCCCACGATGTCGCCCGGGTCGAATCCAAGGACGTGCAGCAGCGCTTCATTCGCGAACCGAATCCTTCCCGAGGGTTCCAATTCCAGAATCACGACCGCAATGCGGTCGACAAGGCGGTGGTAGCGCTCCTCGGATTCGACTAAGGCGTTCTGGGCTTCCTGGAGTATGCGGGTCGCACCTGTAAGCGGATCCACAATCGAGTCGACCTGTCCGGACATAATGGCCCGGAGCGTCGCCTCTGCGTCGGACAATTGGTGCACGACGGGAGGTAATTCGCTTGGAGGCCGAAGTTTCTTGTCTTCCATTACATGTTCTCACCTGCCAGTAGACCGGCGACACTGTCTTGATCGCTCAGGTCGCCGACGATCCGCTTGCATGGCTGGGGCTGCACCCGAACCAGCGTGGGAGTGACCAGCACGCCGTCTTCAAGGCATCGTCGCGGGTCTTCGGTTACGTCGATCGTCTCGATGCGGGCGCCGCGGTAACTCGCCTCGCAAATACGCTTCAGATTTTCGAGCGCCCGTGCCGAGTTCGGAGAGTTGCCCGCCACGTATAACCGGAAATGGTATCCTGCTCCGCTTTCGTTGTTCTCCCCATTGATACGTTTCTGCATCGGCGTCACTTCTTCGTTCCCGGTTTCCTGCCGGCCCGCATGGCGCCCAGTTTATTCGCGTGAACGGCGCTCGGATCCGCGCCGCGCCGGCCCGACAGCCCCGCGTGCCTCTCGCGATCCTGGCGCAATTCCGCTTCTTGCTCCAAAACCATGTTCTCCAATTCAAGCCGCTGCAACTCCAACCGCTGCTGGAGTGCCTGGATTTGAGCCTCGATTTCCGACTTCGCAAGCTCCAATTGATGCCGCCGCTTTGCGATCTCCCGCACCCGTCGCTCGTTTCGCGCGGACTCCACCAGCTCCTTTTCCCAGCGCGCCGAACCCATGAGGACCTCGCCCTCCGCCAGATAGACATCGGCAAGCGAAATCCCCTCGTTCGAGAGAATGAGTTCGCGGACCTGGTTTGAATTCTGGGTTCCGCGGGATTTGATGACCGTCAGCGCACGGTTTCGTTCCCCGCCGCGCGCCGTGTACGTGAGATGAATCCAGGTATCTGCGACCGTGGAGACCTGGACATCGGTGGACTCGATCTCCGGGTTTGCCACGTCGAGCAGACTGGTTACCATGGTGGTAATCTGCCGCTCCTCGCAGAGATAACGCAGGCGGAGCCACATCTCCATGGCGAGCGATTGACCGCCGTATTTCAGCACGGCCGAGAGGGGATCGACGACCAGCACCCCGGGCTGGTGGTCCTCAATCAGACGCTGGATGGCCGCGAAATGCTCCTGGGGGCTTGTTGCTATCGCGCTCGGCGAGTGAATTCGCAGTACCCCGCGCTTCTGATGCGGTTCAAGATTGATGTCAATGCTCTTCAAGTTCCGTACCAGTTCGTTTCCGGACTCATCCAGACCTACATAGAGCGCCCGTTCGCCGCGCGCGCACGCCGCATCCGCGAATGCGCCGCACAGCGACGTTTTCGCGGTTCCTGGATTCCCCGACACCAGAACCGTGGACCCGCGATAAAAGCCCCCCTCCAGCATGGCATCCAAGCGCGGGATGCCGGACGAGATTCGGGTGGTGCTCGCACCACGCCTCGTGGCTGCCCTGCCCTGGAATGCGACCGTCACACCGTGCGGCCCAATCGAGAGGGGGCACTCGTTCTCGAAAAAACCGCTCCCGCGGTACTTCAGTACGCGCAACCCCCGTTCCGAGGTACGGCCCGATACCCGGCGGTGGAGGTAGACCACGCAATCCGCCATGTATTGGAGGAATTCGTAGGGTTCCAGCGATTGGGGC
>CAZWDH010000017.1:25096-29174 GCA_964632865.1 uncultured Nitrospiraceae bacterium | reverse complement strand
TGGTCGCTCTGGCTTTTGCCGGTGACAATCCCGGTCAATCCGGTGCGTGCGAGCCACGCGTTCAGCCGGAGAACTTCCCGGCGTTCGGCCGCGGAATCATTCAGCAGGCCGAGGAGCATGTCGATGCCGTCGAATGCGATCCGCTCGGCGCCAATTTCCGCAGCTTTCGCGCCAGCTGCGGCGAGGAGTCCCTCCAGGTCGAAGGCCCCCACCTGCGCGTCCGCGGACGAGATTCCCGCGTCCATGAACGCAACACGGCCGTCTTGAAATGCCGTCGTGTTCCAATCGAAGCCATTTGCGTTCTGGAGGATTCGTTCCGAATTCTCTTCGAAAGCCACGAATAGCCCCGGCTCCTTGTGGGCCACGGCGGCGTGGACGAGCGATTGCAGAGCTAGGACAGTCTTCCCGGCGCCGGGACCACCAAGCAGGAGCGTAGTACGGCGGCTCGGAATGCCGCCGAGCAGGATTTCATCGAGGCCTTGAACGCCGGTGCTGGCCTTCACTACACCGGCGTCTGCCTTGGCCGCTTTGCGCCTGGTGTCCATAGTCCGCCTGCGAGCGCGCATTGGGTCTGCGCACAACAAGAATGCGTCTGTACACCCATTATACAGGGGTTCAAATACAGGTACGCTTACGTTACGGTAATGAAGCGCGCCAGTCTTCTCGATCGCAGTGGGAGATGCCCCGAACACCTTCGCCTTGCTGCCTTCCACTATATCACATGGGCGCGAGAAGTCAATTGGTCCGGCGCTTTGGCCGAAGTGGAAACGAGACATGATGCGGAAACCGAGACGCCTTGCAAATCGTAGGGCTGTACGATTATCGTAAATAATGCCCGGTTCATTCGCAATGGTCATTCCGCACGTTCTGACGAGTCAGTGAGGGTATTCTGTGGATTCACACCGATTACCGCGCGCCTTGGTGGTGGATGACTCCCGGGAGTTCCGGGCGTTGCTGTCCCGTGCGCTTCAAAAAGAGAACATCAATTGTGACGTTGCGGAAGACGGGGTCCTCGCCGAGTACATGTTGGAGAACAATCGGTACGACCTTCTCCTGACCGACCTGCGCATGCCGCGCAAGCACGGCCACCAACTCATCACGGACGTGCTGAGCCGGCCCGACCCGCCCTTGATCGTCGCCATGACCGGCGTGATCGAACCCCGTCTCGTGGCGGACCTCATCGGGCGCGGTGTGGTGGATGTCATTCAGAAGCCTCTTGCCTTCGACGTGATCGCCGCGAAGGCGAAGGCGTTGCTGGCCCGTCACTCGGCTCGCAAGTCGCCTGCCACGATGGTGGACGGCGCATCCAAGGTGACCGAAGAAATCGGAAAAGCCACGGAGGCGATGCGCCTCCAACTGGCAGAGGTTACGGCTTCCTTCGAGTCGGCCATTAAAGATCTGGAGCGCCAGAAAGAAGATCTTGAGGAAGGGTTCCACGGCTCTTTGCGGGTATTAACCAACCTCTTCGATCAGATGGAGACCGCGTACGGCAGCCACGCCGGACGTGTCGAGAAGTTCGCGTCGCGTATGGCGGAGAAACTTGGCCTCAAAGCAGGCGAGCGCCGCGATCTCGTTTACGCATCCCTTCTGCACGACGTCGGCCAGTTCGGCATGCCCGACGCCATTCGCACGAAAGCGCCGTGGACGTTGACCGAAAGGGAACAGAAAGTCTTCCGCTCGTATCCCCTCATCGGCGCCATGCTGCTCAGCGAGGTCCGCGGCGCGGAGCGGGTCGCCGAATTGGTCGAGGCGCACGCGGAGAACTACGATGGCTCCGGTTTCCCGAAAGGGTTGAAGGATATCGGCATCCCGCTGGAATCGCGAATCATCCGGATCGCGGACGGATGCGACACGCATCTCATGTTCGGAAGCTATGAGCACACCTTGGAAGAACTCCACAAACACCTTCACACCGGCGCCAAACGCGCCTACGACCCGGAACTGGTCGAGATCGCCCTGTCCTGCGCGCGCGAGACATTGGTCGCCCCCGCGGATGAGGACGTTATCGAGCTGCGGGTGCGGGATGCGAGTCCCGGGATGATTCTCGCCGGAAACGTGTACGACGAAGACGGCCGGTTCCTCGCGCGGGAAGGCGCCGAACTCAGCGCCGCCATGATCGCACGGATGCGCAAGCTCGTTGGCGACCAGGCGATCAAGGTCCACAAACCCAAACCCGTATCTACGGAATAGACCTCCTGCACAACATCTGCTCACGGCGGCGGGCGTGGTATACTCAGCGCTTCCCTCACGACAACGATTCACCTGGGAGCGATTGCATGCCTATACATTCGGCACAAGGCCGCGTCGCAGGAATCGCGGTTCGCACATCGCGCATGGGACCCATGCGAGAAATCGCGGAAGCCGTCGCGATGACCGGCGCGGGTCTCGATGAGGATCTGCGGGTGTCGCGGCGAAGGGGCTTGACCCTCATCTCGGCGGAAGGGTGGGCGGAAGCCCTTCGAGACTTGGGTACGGATCTCCCCTGGTACTCGCGGCGCGCGAACGTGCTGGTCACGGGGTTTCCGCTTGCGACATCCATCGGCAAAGTCTTGACCGTGGGTGATGTGACGGTGAAGATCCACGGAGAGACCGAACCTTGCCCCGCCATGGACGAAGTACACCCCGGCTTGCAGGAAGCGCTCCGTTCCAATCTCCGCGCGGGCGTCTATGGGGAAGTCATCCAGGGCGGTACGATTCGTATCAACGACACGATCGCATTCGTCGACTGACACGACGGCGCGGAAAGCGGCCGCATGAACATAACACCAACGCAAGGAATTCAACGGTGCAGAATCAACTGAACGAGCTACGCGACCGGTTGGCGACGGTTTCCGATATCCGATCCGCCATCGCGGTCCTGTCGTGGGACCAGGAAGTAAACATGCCGCCGAAAGGCGCGGAAGGGCGCGGCCATCAGATCGCTACCCTGTCTGCCCACGCGCACCGGCTCTTTACGGACGCCGCGGTTGGGAAACTGCTCGATGATCTCGCGTCCGGCACGGATGGAATGGCGCCCGCGGATGCAAAACTGATCGAGGTCACTCAATACGACTACGATCGTGCGACGCGTTTGCCGGAGTCCTTCGTGACCGAACTCGCGCTGGAATGCAGCAAGGCCTACGAGATCTGGGTGCGCGCACGGAAGGAGTCTTCCTTTGCCCTGTTTCGCGACAGCCTCGCGCGGATCGTGGATCTCAATCGCAAGAAAGCGGATTATTTCGGTTTCGACGATTCTCCTTACGACGCGCTGCTCGACGAATACGAGCGCGCCATGACAACCGCGCAACTGCGCCCGCTCTTTGGCGAAGTCGCCAAGGCGCAATCCGCGTTGGTCGAGCGGATCGTAAACGCGCCGCGACAACCCGATACGACATGGACCGCCGGGCCTTGGGACGAGGCCGCGAAATGGGCGTTCACGGTGCGCGTGCTGCGCGACCTCGGTTTCGACATGGATGCGGGCCGTCAGGATAAGTCGGTGCACCCCTTCTCGGCGCAGTTCGACCTGTACGACGTGCGCGTCACCACGCGGTTCAGTCCCGACGAGCTGTTCTCCGGACTGATGGGTACCATTCACGAATGCGGACATGCGCTTTATTCGCAAGGGCATGATCCCGCCGACCGCCGCACGCCGTTGCTGGACGGCGCGTCGCTGGGCATTCACGAATCGCAGTCGCGCCTGTGGGAGAATGTCATCGGGCGCAGCCTGCCCTTCTGGAAGCACTACCTGCCCATACTTCAGGAAACGTTTCCGGAACGACTGAAGGACATCCAACCCGAGCAGGTGTATCAAGCCGTGAACCGCGTCGAACGCTCGCTCATCCGCGTGGAGGCCGACGAGTGCACGTACAACCTCCACGTCATCCTTCGCTTTGAAATCGAGGTGGGACTCATCGAAGGCTCGCTCTCCGTCGACGACGTGCCGGACGCATGGAACGCCAAGGTGAAGGAGTACCTCGGCCTCGATGTGCCCGACGACGCGCACGGATGTTTGCAGGACATCCATTGGTCCCACGGCGCCTTCGGTTACTTCCCCACCTACGCGCTGGGCAACCTGTACATCGAGCAGCAGAGCTGGCCC
>CAZWDH010000017.1:0-25086 GCA_964632865.1 uncultured Nitrospiraceae bacterium | reverse complement strand
ATGCCGCGCAATTGTTCGAGACCATCGTGACGGCGATCCCCGATCTGTGGGCGCAGGTCGAACGCGGCGAGTTTAGCGCACTGCTGGACTGGTTGCGGGAACACATCCACCGGCACGGCCGCCGCAAACTGCCGCTGGAAATCCTCAAAGACGCGACCGGCAAGGACCCCGATTGGCGACCCTATTTGTGGTACCTGGAAGAAAAGTACGGGGCCATATACGAGTTGAGCGGGTAGTGCTCCCGAGCAAACACGTACTACTAACTTGGCCCGGGACCAAGTGCTAGATCCTGTTCCGAACCGAAGAGCGTCCCCCTCGATCTCTCTCAAGAGGGTAGTTCAGACAATACTGGTCATGCACTCTCCCTGATTCTAAATGCTAGGTGCGCGGCCGGAGTCCAGGTCCTTTCTTTCCGGAGCCGCCCGTTCTTCCGCATACATCTCTGTTTTCGTCTCGCCTCATCGCCCGATCCAAACCACATACCAGAAATTCAGCTGTGCTCTCTCGATCCTCGACCAACTACCACCGCAACCGCTTCCATTTCTGTCGGTCCTGTTTTTGAAGGGGAATTAAGGGGGTATGCTACTTCGACTCATCCGGTTGAGGATTGCCGGACATCGTCGGATTGGCCGCGCGTTTCCGGATATAGATGTTCCGGTACCAGACTTCGCCGCCGTGATCCTGGAGCGCGATCAGCCCCTGGAGCGGGAGGTCGGTGTAGGCGACCTTGAACTTTCCGAGGGGCTCCGTCATCAAGGCGAAGTCCGTCTCGATGATCTTCCACCCGTTCATGATGACGCTTATCTGCTTTCCGCGCACGGAGATGTCGTAGCTGTTCCATTCGCGCGGCGGGCGCGACATGTTGAACATGGGCGTCACCACGTCGTAGATGGCGCCGCAACTATTCTTGCTGGGTAGCTTGCCATGATCGCCGAGGACTTGGATTTCAAACCCGCGCGCGACGGGATCGCTCGGGTTGGCGCGGAGAAACACACCGCTGTTCGCGCGATGTCTCGCCTTGAATTCCAGATGGAGATCGAAGTCGTCAAATTCCTCCCGCGTATACGCGACGTACCGCAACGGGTAAATCGTCCGGCCATAGACATGGAGAACGCCGTCGCTGATTCCGAAGATGTTGGAGTCGTCCGTGACGTTCTCCCAGCCTCCGGCGTGCTCCGGGTCGAGCAGATTGACCCAGCCCGGACCTTCCGGTGCCGCGGTCGGCATACCCTGCGGCATGGGCCCGTGCGACTGGCACCGGATCGCGACCACCGCCCCGAGACACGCCAACGCAACCACAGCGACGGAAGATAACACAACGCGTTTACCGCGGACTCGTATCATGATGCGCTCCCCCAACACGTAGCGCTGCATATACCAAAAACGCTTCCGGTGAACCTAAGACAACATCCCCCTTTATCCCCCTTCAAAGGGGAAATGTCGTGTGGCAATTCTACTGTCAACACGATGGATTGAGATATACCGACACGCTTATCGCTACTCGAACGCAACGCTACGCGTTGCCGGAGTTCTACGCAGTGAATCCCGGCAGAGACTAGAACACCACATCCGCGGAGGCATGACGGATAGCCATTCCCCCTTTGAAGGGGGATAAAGGGGGATGTTCTTCGCGTGAGCCCGAAACATTCGGCGAATCCGAGCCAGCGCAACGATATGTGGTTTTTCAGTGCCATTTCAGTGACGGAAGTGAACGAATAACCGTCCGAAGTTCTTGCTGTCTTTCTCAACGCGGTGGTAGAGGCGCTTGATGTCGGGCCGTTGTAGAAACCGCAACACCGCCTTCTTGAGTTGGCCGCTGCCTTTGCCGGGGATGATCTCGACCGTCGCGATGCGCTTGTCCACCGCCTCCTGAATGATGCGGTTCAACTCCGTTTCGATGGAGAATTTCTTGTTGTAGATATCGTGCAAGTCGAGCGTGAGTTTGGCCATGGCATGGAAAGTCTATCATGAGTAGGGCCGCGCAAGGAACACGGACACTCTATTGAGATGTCACCCCTGCGGCTTGGGAACGACCAGGACCGGACACGGCGCTTTTCGGATCACGCCGTCGCTCACGCTTCCCAGCACGAGATCGTAGAGCGCGCCGTGACCATGGCTGCCGATGACGACGAGGTCCGCACGCAGGCGTTCGGCTTCCTCGACGATCTTCCGCACCGTCGGGCCCTGCACGACCAACGCGTGGGCGACGATACCGCCAGCCTTCAAACGGTCGCGCAACGCAATGATGTCGTCGCGGTCTTCCGCCATGGACTTTGCCACTTGATCGCGCACCGTCTGCGGTCCGGGTTCGTATCCGACGAAATCCGGGTCCGGCGCTTCCACGTGGAGCAGGTGCAGCTCGCCACCCAAGGCTCGCGTCAATTCGGCGGCGGCGTTTATTACCGCGTCCGTGGCCTCAGAGAAATCGATGGCGGTCAGGATGGTTTTCATGATTGGCACCAAGGTTCTTTTTCCAGATTGTATCACGATGCAAACCAATGATGAATGATGAGTGATGAATGATGAAGCCTTAAAGTGCTTAAGTGCTAGTCACGTTTCTCCGCATTCATCATTCCGCATTCATCACTCATCATTTGATTTCCTCTCTCCCATTCCCGACAATCGCTGCCTATGCTTGACGACAACGCACGCTACATGCAGTACGCCATCCGCGAGGCGCAATATGCGCAGGAAGCCGGTGAAGTGCCGGTGGGCTGCGTCATTGTGTATGACGGCCAGATCATCGGGAAGGCCCACAACCAGCGGGAGATGTTGCAGGACCCGACGGCTCACGCGGAGATCCTGGCCATCACGCAGGCGGCCAACAAGCTGGGAAGCTGGCGCCTGGAAGAGACGAAGCTGTACGTGACGCTGGAGCCCTGCCCCATGTGTTCTGGCGCGATCATCCTCGCGCGGGTGCCGGAAGTGTACTTCGGGGCCTACGACCCGAAGGCGGGGACCGTCGGCTCGCTCATGAACCTGCTCGAAGACCCGCGTTTCAACCACCAGCCCAAGGTTTACCCCGGCCTCCTCGCCGAAGAATGCGGCGCCATGCTCACCGAGTTCTTCCGATCCATCCGGCGCCGCAGCCGCGACTTTTGCTAGTTCCCCGACTGCGCCGCGCGGCCGGAGGCTCTTTCGAGGCGATTTGCAACGCCGTAGTTCACCGTCCAAATGTAGCGCAGGCGTCCCCGCCTGCATCTTTCGCGAAACACGCAGGCTCCGCGGAATGCAGGCGGGGACGCCTGTGCTACATTGCCAAGCTCGTCGGCGTTACCGTGGTTCGACAACCTCCGGCACGACTTGTTCCCGGGTGTGAAGCGGTTCGGCATCCTTTCGGCGAAGCTTGTCGTAGAGGATCGGCTTCGGCATCGACTCGGCTTCATCGCCATCGAGCGCGTCATTAATCGCACCCGCGATAACTTCAGCCTCTTCCTCGGTCAGATCGCCGGTGATTTGTCCGGACTTCCCGATCGCTGATTGCACGACCGGGGCGCTCAGGACGCGCCCGTCGAAGATGATCGCCAGCCGTTTCCCCTGGTTCTGCTCCGTTGCGTTCCATAACCGCTTCTCGCCGTCTTCGGTGGTGACGAAGAAGACCGCGTACGCGTCGCGATTTGGTTCCTTCTTCGTAATGGCCGACGCAACGTCCCCTTCGTAAAACACGACATCGTCGCCCACGACGAGGGTACGGTCCGGCTCGTCCTCCGTCGGCGCGGGGAGGACGGTCTTGCCAACCGCATCCTCGCCCTCCACGACCCAGCGGAACTGAAGCCGCGGACCGGGGAGTTGGGCGACCGGTTCGGATTTTGCCGCGGACTGATCCGACTGATCCGTCCGATCGGTCTGATCGGTCTGATCGGTCTGATCGGTCCGATCCGCTGCACCGGCGGGCGTGGCGGCTTCCGATTCCGGCCCGGACTGCTGCGCCAACTCCTGCAAAGCGTTGGTCGCCGCGATGCGCGTCTCGGGGATGTTCTGCAGTTCTTGCAACATGGTCCTCCCGCGAGGGTCGCCTCGTTTGGCCAGGGTTGTGGCGGCAGTCAGATGAGCCGGTGCAATGTACGGTTCCGTTTGGAAGTCCTGGTACAACTTTGCAAGCGCGTCGGACGAGATTTGGTTGTCCACAGCGCTGAATGAGTTCGCGATATCGTTTGCATACTGGTAATACAGATTTCTTGTCCGTACGTCTTGCACATCTTGAAGCGTTGCCAATGCGCGTGCCGCTTCCTCTCCGCCGATGTTACCCAGTGCCTCGATAGCCGCTTTCTTCACTTCATCGTTCGTGTCGAAGATAATCGCTTCACGCAATAGCGGGATGGCTTCCACACTCCTTAGATCTCCGAGCGCCTCTGCCGCTTGTGCCCGTTTCTTCTCGCTTGAATCCCCTTTGAGAATCTCCTTGAACGTCTGTTCCGCGAAGGAGCCGTCGATCGAGACCAGTGCGTCTACAAGCGTATGGTTAATGTCCGAGTCAGGATGCATCTCCCGGTACAACTTCGCGATACGCGGCGCACTCTCCGCGTCTTTAAATGCGCCCAGTGCTTTCGCAGCCTCTAAGTCCAGGCCATCTTCATTCTCCAGAAAGGGCCGAACGGCGTCGGCGGCCCGGGGATCGCCGATTTCTCCCAACGCCTTTATTGCTTGTTCGCGAACGTTTTCATTGGGGTGGTCGAGCATCGCGATGAGAGGTTCAACGGCGCGCGGATCGTTCAGTTCTCCGAGTGCCCACACGGCGCTACCCTGGACATCGGCATTGAGATGACCGAGAAGCCCGGCGAGCGGTTCGAAGGCTCTGGGGTCACCGGTACTGCCGAGAACAAAAGCAATCTCTCGGGTCGTGTCGTCGCCGAACCGCGTCAGCACGGAGATCAAGGGCTCGACTTTGCCCGGGTCGTCGAGTTCGGACAACCACTGCACGATATCGCGCGGCGGGTTTGTCTCCTCGCCTTGCTGGTCGAACGCTGGTGACGAGTCGGCGTTGAGGGCATGCACGAAAGGCTCCAGTGCAACGGGACCAAGGGCCGAAGCTTCTCTTCCTTGTCCGATCGCGACGAGGAACCACGCCCGTTCCTCCGTTGAGGATGGCTGCCACCCGCCGCCGCGCAACGCGTCCGCCGCGATCCAGGTGATCGCCCGATTCGGGTCGCGCAACAAAGGTTCCAGCGCGGTGAGCACTTCCGGAGATGCGGATTCGCCTGCGGCAACGCGGGCCTTCACGGCCTCGGACACCACCTGAGCAGCCGCTGCGCGCACGTCCTTGCGCTCGTGTTGCAGCATGCCCAGCAGTGCGTTCTGCAGACCGGGCTGGTCTCGCATATCCGATGCGCCAATCACCAGCGCGGTCTGCATCAGCGTTCGCCAATCCGAGCTCGTGGCGGCTTCCAGCAATGCGGGCCGGGCGATCGCCGGGTCCATCGCGGAAAGCGCCTCGGCCACGGCCGCGCCGGTGGGCCGGAGTTCGGCCGGATTCACGGGGAGGCTACGGCTGCTGCGGGGACGGACCGGCGGCCGTGGAGGCATCGGGCCGCGCCGGGACGGATCTTCGTCGTAGAATTCAGGCAAGAGACCCAGGAGTATAGCCGCAGCCTCCGACGTGTTCTGTTTGCCCAGTCCAAGGACAGCGCCCAGGCGCACGGTCATATCCTCGTCTCGCGCGGCGAGCGTCAGCAGCGGCATGACCTCTTCGCGCTTGAAATGCGTGAGCGCTTCCGCCGCCGCCTCGCGGACTTCAGATTCCTCTTTCAATGCCGCGACCAGGTGCTTGACGGCTTGCGGGTCGCCCTGCTTCGCGAGCGCTTCCGCGGCCGCCGCTTGAACCCGCGCGTCCTCATCTTTGAGCATGCCGATGAGACTTTGCACGATCCCGGTGGAATGCGGAAGTTCGCCCAATTGCTGCACCGCAACCTTGCGCAACCACCAATCGGGGTCCTGGGTTTGCGCGAAAAGCTCCATCGCTTTGGCGTTGCTCTCTTGCTCGCTTAATGGGGTATTGCTCGATGGTTCGTTTTGCGCGGCTTGAGGCTCTGAAGCCTCCTCGGGTTCGGACTTGGCTGCTTCGGCGACCTGAATCGTTTCGGCGGGCTCTGAACCGAACTCCGCAGGTGCGGTTACCTGATCCAGCTCAATCAAGTCTCCGACTACCGGCGTTTCGACCATCGGCCCCGAGAATTGCGTAGCTCCCGCGACCAGCGCAACGATCGCCAACGCGGTCAACACCCAACCGCCGCGGACCAACCGCACCGGCGGCGCCGGCTCCTCGAGGAGCCGATGGATCCGCTTGCGCAACTGCGAGGGTTTGCCCGTTGCCGCGAGGGCGGCGGGGGAGAGGCGCATGCCCGAAGCCAGCGCGGCCGCGCTGATGAGGGATTCCGCATAGGCGTGCCGCTCGCCGCCCAAGGCAATCACGAGGTCGTCGCAACAGTGCTCGCGCTCCACGCGAATGCGATGCGACACATACCACACGGCTGGTTGGAAGAAGAGTGCCGCCTCGATAATTCGCTGGAGAATGTTGAGTACGTGATCGTAACGCCGGATATGGGTGAGTTCGTGAAGCAGCAGGAGTTCGACCTGCAAGGGCGGCATGCCCGTCGCCAGCGAAGCGGGCAGCAGAATCATCGGACGAACGACTCCCACCACTGTCGGCACCGCGACCCGTTGGCAATACGCCACGACGGGGACCGCGCGCAGCTTGAGCAATTGCGCATGACGCCGCACGGCTTCGAGGACCGCGCTGTCCGATATCGGGTCCGCGCGTTTGCGAAGGCTTCCACCACCGGCAAGCCCAAGACCCAGGCGCGCCAGCATGACTAGCACCCCGGCCAGATACGCCAGGATCAAGTAGGGCGTGTAGGCGCGCCAGTCCGCGGCGGTGGGAGGCGCGGTCGCAAATTCGAGGCCGGCGGCTCCAGGGTTCGCCTGTGGCGCACTCGTTTCCAAGCCGGTGTCTGCTTCGGTGCTCGCAACTAACACCGACTCTGACCGATCCGACTGATCCGACCGATCGGTCCCATAGGTCCCATCGGTCCTATACGTCCCATCACCCGCATGATCCGCAGCGCCTATCCCGGAATCGATTGGCCCCATGGCCAGCTCCGTGCTGGGCGCCGGCATCGCGCCCGGCTCAATCATCAGAAACGTCACCGGCGGACACAGCGCCATTCCCAACAGGGCGGCCATGAAGATTCCATAGCGCAGACGTGCCGAAGCGCGGCGAAACACAGTGCCCAGCGCGAGCGCACCGATTCCGATAACTGCTCCCTGCCACAGAAAATGGGCGAGAGTCATCACAAAGCGCGTGCTGAATTCAGGGTCGAGTGCAATGAAGGGATTCATGATTCGCTCCCCCTTTTGCTGGCAAGCAGCCGCTGGAGTTCGTGGAGTTCGGCCGGATCGATCTCCGCCGATTCAAGCAGGTGGACCGCGGCGGCGGCTGCGGAACCATCGAACACCCGGTTCACCACATCGGAGAGCATGGCGCGCGCCGCGGACTGCTGTTCGAGCACGGGCCGGTACACGTAGCTCCCCTTTGCCTTGCGCCGGCGGACGTAGCCCTTGTCCGCCATGATCGTCATGATCGTCATGACCGAGGTGTAAGCCAGGTCGCGTTCATCGGCAAGTTCGTCGCGAACCTGCCGGACGGTGGACGGGCCGCGCTGCCAAAGGATTTTCAAAATGGCCAATTCGAGGTCCGTGGGGAACCGGGAAGGGATTCGGGGCATGATAGGCGCCTCCTCATTCGGAGTTCTTACTAATTCGTTAGTAGAATAACGCGTCCGGATTCCGTTGTCAATACCTACTAACGAATTAGTAAAAGGGGAGGTTGACGCCCCCAGTCTCCATTCGATTCCCTGGCTCCTGGGAGAGTTACGCGTGCGGAAGGAGCGGCCGATCCGGGCGGGCCGGCGGGTCATCAACTAGGGCAGACGATCGGCCGTAAGTCGAAGCGCGGCCTCCGCGGATAAGCAGGGTCAGTTCATCTACCAGATTCTCCAGGCCTCCAGCGCGCTCCGCGAGCACGCCGCTGGCCTTGGCAGCGCCCTCGGAACTGCCGGCGCTCTGCTGCATGACGTGATTCATCTGTTCCACCGCTTGAGAGATTTGCTGGATACCGGCGGACTGCTCGCGCGACGCTTGCGAGACATGGCCGATGAGACTGGTAATCTCCTTCACCGCCTCTGCGATCTGCTCCAGAATTTCGCTCATGTCTTGAGCCACGGTGACGCCGCTCGACGCCGTTTCCCGGGATTCGGTTAGCAGAGCGCTCGTCTCTTTCGCGGCTGTGGCGCTTCGATGGGCAAGGCTTCGCACTTCCTCCGCGACGACGGCGAACCCTTTGCCCGCTTCTCCCGCCCTTGCCGCTTCAACCGCGGCATTCAACGCCAGCAGGTTCGTTTGAAACGCGATCTCGTCGATCGTCTTAACGATCTTCGCGGTTTCGTCAGAAGTCGACTTGATTCGGTCGATGGCAACGGACATGCGGTCCATCGTTTGTCGTCCCTGCTCCGCAGCTTCTGTTGCGCGACGGGCCGCCGCGTCGGCTTCCGCGGCGTTCCCTGCGCTTTCGTGGGTCTGGGCGGACATCTCTTCGAGGGACGCGGAGGACTCTTCCAGGTTTGCCGCCTGCGAACTGGCCGCCTCCGCCACATGCTGAGAAGCTCGAAGGATATCCGACGACGCATCGAGCAACTGGGCCGCGTCCGAGCGCAATCGTGCTGCGATACCGCTCAAGGGCCGCATGGCGGACCGGTTCACGAGATACGCAATCAACACACACTCCAGGGCCAGCGCGAAGAGGAATACAAGCGAGATTTCCCAATTCAACCGCGAGACTGCAGCCGCGCTCTCCGCCGTGCTCACGGTAACGCTACACACGCCGAGAACGTCTCCATCCTTCGCACCCGAGTGGCAGGCCAGGCAGGATTCCTCCGCGATGGACGGGATGACGTAGCGGACCGAATGCTGGGTGTCATCGACGACTTCGATCGGCTCGCCCGACGCGAGGGCGCGTTCTTCGAGCGCGTCTGCTGAATCCGCACTCTCGCGCTCGCCAAAGTCGAGGACCGAAGCTGGAGAGCGAACGACGCGCACTTCGTCAAGCCCTTCGCGCCGGCGCACACCAATGAGGAACTGTTCGAGTCCGATCATGTCCCCGGTCTGGCCGTAGGCGGATACCGCGTCGGCCACCGTGCCTGCGAGAATCTCCGCCGATTCCTCGGCTTGAGCCAGCGTGATGGAGCGCGCGCGCAGATTGATGCGGAGCGCGGCTGCGCCCAGGACGATAACGAGCGTACCTAGCACCGCGAGTAGAATCGTCGCGCGAATGCTCATGCGCGCCGTGCGAGATCTTGCGTGATCCATAGCACCCCCAGATGCACCCTCGTACTGGCAGTGCGATGCCGCCTGGCACGCTCCTATCCGTCCTCGAATGGACGGAGCACGCCCGTTATTAAACGTCTCGTGAACCCCCCTGGTTCAGTACCACCAGTGTACCACACTGCCCGAGAATTTAGCCAGTGTGGCTGAAGCATCCGCGATTCGGTATCGTAATCCACAAAACTGAGGGGAAATCACCATGGACAATGCGAAGGCATCCACCCGTACCTCAATCACTCGCCGCCGTTTTCTTGGAGTCTCATCCGGAATACTTGCGGGGCTGCGCTTTCAGAGTCACGCACAAAACCAAACGGTAGAATCGGCAAAGCCGGGAATCCGAAAGCTCGGGACCATCGATCTGGATCTGGTTGAAACGACACCGGTTGTGTTCAAGGACCGAGTCTACCGTTTCGAGTACGTTCGGCCCGGATATTGGGATAACGCGACGGGAGACTCGTATTTCCGGTTCATCGATCGCGAATCGGGGGAGGCTAGCGCTCCCTTTGCGAAGGGATACCACCTGGGCTGCGCCATGGTCGAGGGCGGCACGATCTATGTCATGGGCACCAACATCTGGGACGGCGAGCGGGTCGACATTTTCGTCTCCAACGACATGGAGAACTGGGAAACCTGGAACGTCCTCAACCTGCCGGGTTACGGAATCTTCAACACCTCCCTGTGCACCATCCACGACGGCTACATGCTCATGTACGAAGTGGGCAAGCCGCCGGAGGTCGCGGGAACGCGCTTTACCGCCCTGTTCGCCCGGTCCAGCGATCCGCGCCAATGGGACCTCATGCCGCCGGAGTGCACGTACTCCAAAGACCGCTATACGGCGCCCCACGCCCTGCGGCACCACAACGGGCACTACTACAACTTTTTCCTCGAAGCGGTGAATGGCGGATACGAACAGTACCTGGTGCGGTCCAAAGACCTGATTGACTGGGAACTAAGTCCCCTCAATCCGGTGCTGAAAGCCTCCGATGAGGACAAGCTGATCGCCAACGACAAGCTAAGCCCCGAGCAACGGGATATCGTCGCCAACGCCACGAACATCAATAACTCCGATATCGACTTCTGCGAACACAACGGCAAACTGATCATCAATTACTCGTGGGGAAATCAGCACGGCACCGAGTTCCTCGCCGAAGCCGAGTACGACGGCACCCTGGCCGAATTCCTTGAAGGCTGGTTTCCGGGCAATGCGAGGTAGGGACTCAAGCTTCGGTATATAATAGATAGGAAAGGTTCCACAATCACGGGAGACGGACATGACAGAACAGGAGCTTCTCGCTCGCATTACCAGCAATCCAGTCGTCTTCGGCGGCAAGCCGATTATTCGAGGGATGCGCATCTCCGTGGAACTGGTCTTGAGCCTTTTGACTCAAGGCGAGACTTTCGAGACCATACTCGACGATTACCCTGACCTTACGCACGATGATATTCTGGCCTGTCTCGCCTATGCGAAAGCGGTAATCGCAAATGACAGCCTGGATGCGGTGCAGGTAGCAACACCTTGACGTTCCTGCTTGACGCGTGCGTAGGCCATCGTTCTAGCGGATTGGTTGCGGAGCCAGGGCCATGACGTTCTCGAATCCCGCCAACTTGGTCCGGACCCTGGCGATGCCGCCCTACTTGCAATCGCTTATGAACAAGGCAGAATCCTTGTGACGATGGATAACGACTTCGGCAACCTGTTATTCCAGCATCGGCAAAGCCACTCCGGTTTGATTCGGCTCCCAGATGTCCCCGTCGCGGATCGTATCCGTCTAATGGAGCAACTACTTCTTCGATATGAACGCGAGCTGGGCAAAGATACAGTAGTTACGGTTCGTAGCAACCGCATTAGGATTACGCGCTCCAGGACTACCGGCTAGATTCTGCCACTCTACTCTCCCTCGAATCTTCACATGGGTTACCTCCTTGTTTCCCGCATGTTTTTCTGTTACTATACCGTCTAGACGGTATAGTAACTAGAATCCAGTTAATCCACATGGCACGTCCAAGTTGCAAAGATCTCCTCCTCGACTCCGCCGAAGCGGTGGTGGTCGAGGGAGGTCCGTCCCGCCTCACCTTGGATGCCGTTGCCGAGAAGGCCGGTGTCAGCAAGGGCGGGCTTCTGTACCACTTCCCGACCAAGGACGCGCTTGTGGAGGCGATGATTGCCCGCCTGATCGAGCGGGGCAATGCGCGGCGCGTGGAATCACAGGCGGACCTTCCCGAAGGGCCGGCGCGCGCGCTGCAAGCGGACATCGTCGCCAGGCTGGTGCGGCCGGCGTCTGACCGCCGCGTCGGGGCGGCGTTGCTGGCGGCCGTTGCCAACGAGCCGTCCTTGATTAAGAGCATACGGGAACATCACCGGAAGCGTTTCGCGGCCCACGAGAAAGACGGCGGTTCGGCGTTGCGCAAGGCGCTCGTGCTCCTGGCGGCTGACGGATTGTTTCTGTTGGAACTCCTACAGGCATCGCCTTTTGATGCAAACCAGCGTAAGGCGCTGGTCGACGAATTAATGGAACTGGCTGAGGAGGTATCCACGGCGGCGACATAGCCATCGAGTGACGTCTATACCAGGCAGGATACTGGAAGATGCGCATCCCGCGACTGGATATAGGCGATGGCAACGCGAGCGGCTCCTCATCGTCGCAATCCAGACCCGACCAAGATTGAAAATATGAAACAGTACTGCTACCGGCCACACGTGCCCGTGTGTGCCTGATCCGCTTAGGTTCCAACCGCAGGAATGAGATCCATGAGACCACTTCGAATCGACAGAGGACTTGCTCTGATTCTCAGCGTCGGCATCGCGAGCGCGAGCCTTGCCCAAGGTCCGGGAGGCGGGCCGCCCCCACCCCCGGAAGTCGCCGTCGTGACCGTGCAACCCGAGACGGTACCCGTGGCCTACGATTTCGTGGGGGTAACCGAGGCGTCCAAGTTGGTCGAAGTGCGCGCGCGCATCCAGGGGTTCCTGGATACCAGGGACTTTGACGAAGGCGCGTACATCGAACAGGGCACGAAGCTTTTCACCATCGATCCCCGGTCGTTCCAGGCGGACCAGCAGATCGCGGTGGCCCGGGTCGAGCAGGCCGAAACGCGACTGAACCTGGCAGGGCAGGAAGTCGAGCGCCTTCGTTCGGTAAAGGTACCGGGCGCGATCGCGGAAACGGACCTGGACCAGGCGTTGGCGGAGCAGGCGGACGCGGCCGCATCCCTTCGGCTCGCCAAAGCGCAATTGGCTAAAGCCGAACTCGAACTCAGCTACACCACGGTGGAAGCGCCGCTGACCGGTTTCATCGGGAAGGCCGAAAAGGAAATCGGCAGCCTGGTAGATGCGAGCGCCAACAGCTTGCTCACCGTCATGCGGCAAGTCGATCCCATCTACGTCAGCTTTCAAGTGAGTGAGCGCGATTACCTCCGCTATGAACGGGAAGTGCGGGACAACGAGATCGTGCTCGCCGAAGGTATCGATGCACCGTACCTGGAGGTGACGCTCCTGGACGGTTCCGTGTATCCGGAAAAAGGCGTCATCGATTTCGAGTCCGCGGCGATCGATGTACAGACCGGTACGGTGGAGTTGCGGGCAACCCTGCCCAATGCGGACAAACAACTCAAAGCGGGCCAGTTCGTTAACGTCCACATCCGCGGCTACGTGCGGCCCGACACGTTGACTGTTCCCCAGCGGGCTGTCAGCCAGTCGCCGCAAGGGTCCTACGTGTACCGCGTGGACGACAGCAATACGGCCCAATTCCAGATCATCGAGCCCGGCCCGTGGGCAGCGGATGATTGGATCGTATCCAACGGACTTACAGCGGGCGACCGCGTCGTCGTGGAAGGTTTGGTGAAAGTGCAGCCGGGCATCATCGTCAATCCGGTTCCCTACACCGCACAAGAAAACGCCGAAGCGGCCGAATAGGACACGACTATGTTCTCACGATTCTTTATCGACCGGCCGGTCTTCGCATCCGTGATCTCTATCATTATTGCCCTGTGCGGTCTGGGCTCCATGTACTTCCTCCCCGTGGAACAATCCCCGGAAATCACGCCTCCCACGGTAGACATTTCGGCGCATTACCCCGGCGCCAATGCGGAGACGGTGGCGGAATCGCTCGCCGCGCCCATCGAGCAGGAACTCAGCGGTATTGAAAACCTGCTCTATTACCAATCCCAGAGCGCGAACGATGGCGGGTTGACGGTTACCTGTACCTTCGAAATTGGTTCTGACCTCGACATCGCCGCGGTGGAAGTCCAGAACCGGCTCAAGCGCGCGGAACCGCGGTTGCCGCAGGAAGTCATTCGGCAGGGGATCTCCGTAGTCAAACGATCGAACAACATCCTTTCCGTGATCGCGCTGAATTCGGACGACCCTCAGTACGACGATCTTTACCTGAGCAACTACGCGACGATCTACATGCTCGACACGCTCAAGCGCGTGCCGGGTATCGGCGACATCGCGGTGTTCGGGGCCAAAGATTATTCCATGCGCATCTGGCTGAACCCCGACAAACTCGCGGCCAAAGGCCTCACCGTGACCGATGTGGCCGCCGCCGTGCGCGAACAGAATGGGCTTTACGCCGCCGGGCGTATCGGTGCGGCGCCTTCGCCCGACGGGGTCGAGTTCACCATTCCCGTCATCACGCGCGGACGCCTCGACGAACCCGATCAGTTCGAGGACATTATACTCCGCGCGGAACCGGACGGCTCCATCCTTCGCATCCGTGACGTGGGCCGGGTGGAACTGGGATCGCTCGGGTACGACGCGTTCGGCCGGTTGAACGGGAAGCCGACCACCTTCATTCTGGCGTTTCTGCAACCGGAAGCAAACGCTTTGAGCGCGATGCAGGGGTTGGAGGAGGCCCTGGAAGGGCTCGAGTCCGGCTTCCCGGAAGGCGTCAGCTACGATGTTCCCTTCAACACCACGGACTTCATCGAAGTCTCCATTAAGGAAGTTGCGAAGACGTTTTTCGAAGCGGTCTTGCTGGTAATCGCCGTTGTGTTCGTGTTTCTGGGAAGTTGGCGCGCCACGATTATCCCCCTGCTCGCGGTCCCCGTTGCCATCATCGGTACCTTCACGGGGATGCTGATTTTCGGCTTCTCGATCAACTCATTGACGTTGTTCGGGCTGGTACTCGCCATTGGAATTGTGGTCGACGACGCCATCGTGGTCGTGGAGAACGTCGAGCGCATCATGCACGAAGAAGGGCTCGCTGTCCGCGATGCGACGATCAAGGCGATGAATCAGGTGACCGGCCCGGTCATCGCTATCGTGCTCGTGTTGTGCGCTGTGTACCTTCCCGTGGCATTTCTGGGCGGACTGACGGGGGTCATGTACCAGCAGTTCGCGATCACCATCTCCATTTCGGTTGCCATCTCAGGATTGATCGCGTTGACCCTCAGCCCCGCACTCTGCCGCCTGTTGCTCAAGCGTCAGCATGAAAAACTGTTCTTCTTCCGGTGGTTCGATCGCCTCTTTCTCGCGGGGACCAATCTCTACACGCGCACCGTGCGCATGGCGATCAAGCTGGGGGTCGTGTCGGTACTCGTGTTCGGCGTGCTGCTGTGGGCGACCTACGATCTCTTCGAGCGCGTTCCCAGCGGCTTCATTCCCCAGGAGGATCAGGGATACTTCATGGTTGCCGTGTCCTTGCCGCAGGGCGCCTCGCTGCAACGGACCAGCGAGGTCATGGCCGAAGTTGAGGATTTCCTCATGGCGCAGCCGGAGATTCAGCGGGTCGTGACCTTGGGAGGGCAGGACTTCCTGGCGGGCCGGTCGGCAAGCACCAGCGCCGGCGCCATGTTCATCAATCTCAAAAACTGGTCGGAGCGGCGCACGCCCGACAAGCACGTAAACGCGCTCGTGGGCCGCGTCTTCGGGCGATTCGCGGGCATGAAAGAGGCGACGGTTATCGCCTTCAACCCGCCTGCGGTACGGGGGTTGGGATTGCGTGCCGGATTCGAATTGCAACTGGAAAGCCGGGGCATCAGCGACGTGCGCAAACTCGCGCAGGTTACCAACGATTTCCTCGGGGCGCTCAGCCAGGATCCCATGTTTGTCGGGGTGTCAGGCGTATTGAACGTGAATCAGCCTCAACTGTATGTGGACTTGGACCGCACGCGCGCAAAGGCCATGGGGCTGCCCATCAACGATATCTTCAGCAGCCTGCAGGCATATCTCGGCGCGTTGTATGTGAACGACTTCAACAAGTACGGCCGCATCTACCGGGTGCAGCTTCAGGCGGAGCCGGAGTTTCGCGACCGCCCGGACGACATTACCAAGATATTCGTGCGCAACGCAGCGGGCGACATGGTGGAGCTGTCCGGCGTCCTGGACGTGCGATTTCAGTCGGGGCCCAACGTGGTCAGCCGCTTCAATAGTTTTCCTGCGGTACAAGTAACCGGCGCGCCGGCCCATGGGTTCAGTACAGGCCAAGCCATGACGCGCCTGCGTGAGGTAGCGGATGAGGTATTACCTGCCGGATACGATTTTGATTGGAGCGGCGTATCGTACCAGGAGGTCAAAGCGGGGAATCAGGCGCCATACGTTATTGCATTCGGCCTGCTCATTGTGTTCCTCGTGCTGGCGGCTCAGTACGAGAAATGGTCGTTGCCCTTCGCCGTTCTGCTCGCAGTGCCTTTCGGCGTGTTCGGCGCGGTGCTCGCCGTGTACATACGTGGCATCGAACGCGACATCTACTTCCAGATCGGACTGCTGACACTCGTGGGTCTTGCGGCGAAGAATGCGATCCTCATCGTAGAATTCTGTTCCGCGCAACGCGAAGCCGGTCACGGCATCGTGGAGTCTGCCGTGGAGGCCGCTCGTTTGCGCCTACGACCGATTGTCATGACGTCCCTCGCCTTCATCCTGGGCGTATTGCCCCTCGTCTTCAGCGAAGGCGCCGGCGCGGGAGGACGCCATTCGATCGGTACCGGCGTTATGGGAGGCATGCTGGCCGCCACATTCCTGGCCGTAGTGTTCGTTCCTCTGTTCTTCGTGATCATCCAAGGTATCAGCGAGTTCCGTCCATGGAAAAGGAAGAAGGCGGACTCGGGAGCATCCGAACATGCATAAATCGACGGTTTTATTTGTCCTCCTATTGGCGATACCGATCGCCGGTTGCATGACGGGTCCGGACTATACGCGGCCTGATGTGGATCCTCCCGACGCTTGGTCGTCGCCACGTGAGGGTGGAACGACGGATGAACCATTCGAGGTTGCCGACTGGTGGACCACACTGAAGGACCCGGTGTTGAATACGCTGGTCGAGCGGGGCGTGGTCTCCAATCTCGACTTGGCCATTGCGGAAGCGCGGGTCCGTGAAGCACGCGCTGCGCGCGGAGTTGCCGCGTCGCCCTTGTGGCCGAATCTCGGCGTCTCCGGCTCGTACACGCGCAGTCAAATTGCCGAGCCGGACATCCCGGACGCCGGATCGCCGCTTTCCGCCGGGCTCAGCAAAGGTCCTCAGGGTTTGACCCGCAGTCTGACCTTGCGCGGGCAGAACGGTTCCATCACGCGGTCCGTGACCAACGACGGTTCTGGCAACGAGCCGACGAAAACCACCAGCGGAACCTTGACCCCGGGCGGGGGCGCGGAAGCCCCGGACCGCCAGTTGGACCTATTCCAGGCCGGGTTCGACGCCCGCTGGGAACTCGACGTGTTCGGTGGCAATCGCCGAGCCGTGGAAGCGGCGAACGCCACGGTCGAGGCCACCGAAGAGTTTCGTCGCGACGTCGTCGTGTCGCTGGTGTCGGAAATTGCGCGAAACTACATCGAGCTTCGCGCGGCACAACGGCGGCTTGCTATCACCAACAAGAATATCGATGCGCAAGCGAATACGGTCGATATTACCCGAGCCCGATTCGACGCAGGGCTGACCAGCGAACTGGACGTGGTGCGCGCGAAGGCGCAATTGGCAAGCACGCAGTCTCAGATCCCACTTCTGGAAACCCAGATTGCCGCGTCCATGCACCGGCTCGCCGTGCTGCTCGGCGAAGACCCCGGCGCGTTGAAGGATGAGTTGAACGAGCCGGAAGCCATGCCGGCCGCGCCTGGAGAAGTCCCCGTGGGACTCCCGTCGGACCTCTTGCGGCGGCGGCCCGACATCCGCCAGGCCGAGCGCGAACTCGCCGCGGCAACCGCGCGCATCGGCGTTGCCGTCGCGGACCTCTATCCCAAGTTCTACCTCACCGGGGCCTTCGGCGGCGCAAGCGACAGTCTCGGAAGCATTCTGAGCGGGGCGAACCAGATCTGGTCGTTTGGACCGAGCGTCGAGCTGCCCTTGTTTCAGGGCGGACGCATCCGATCGAACATCGAAGTGGAGCGGGCGCGACAGGAACAGGCCCTCTTCGGATACGAACAAGACATCCTGCTTGCACTCGAGGAAGTGGAAAACAGTCTCGTTTCCTTCGCTCAGGAACAGGTGCGCCGCGAATCGCTGGAAGCCTCCGTCGCCGCGAACCGCGAAGCCGTTCGGCTCGCAAACGAGCGCTACGTCCGCGGCTTGGAAGGTTTCCTCAACGTGCTCCAGGCCCAGCAGCAACTCTTCCTTTCGGAGGACGAACTGGTCCGCAGCGAGAGCTTTGTCCTCACCGACCTCATCGCGTTGTACAAGGCCCTCGGTGGCGGTTGGGAAGTGGCCGAGGATGCGGCAGTTACTCCATGAAAATTGGGGACAGTCACCTTTTTCCTTCTCGATCGTTGAGAAAGTATCTCCACGACACAGTAGGAAAAAGGTGACTGTCCCCAATTTTCTTCCCCAGTTTTCCCCAGTTCACCCGGACAACATCGTCTTTGAATTCCCAACCATACTCGCCTACAATTCGCGCCAAACGCTGAATCTATCCGCGCAACCTAGGGCTGGTCTCCGCCATGAAAGAGCTTCTTCTCGCCTTCGAAGGCGGCGGCACCAAGACCCGTATCATCCTGGCCGAGATGGGCGGCACAATCCTCCAGACCGAGACCGGCGGTTCGTCGAGCGCCTTGTATATCGACCCCAGAAAGTACGCAACGGCTATTCGAGCTTTGCTGAAGCGGCTTCGACGAACGGCGGACAATGTGGGCGGAACGGTCGTTTGTGCGGGATTGGCCGCGCCGATGGACCAGGCCCTGGTGGAGTCGCTGATTCGCGAAGCCTTCGGCAATGTCCAACTTGCGTGGCTCAGCGAAGCTGACATCGGGCTCGCGCTGTACGACCTGACCTGGGGAATCTCACTCGTCGCGGGAACGGGGTCCAGTTGCCGGTTCCTCACGCGGGACGGCGTCACGGTAACCTGCGGCGGGCTCGGACCGCAGTTCGGCGATGAAGGCAGCGGTTACTGGATCGGAAAAGAAGCCATCGCCGCAGCCATGCGGGCCGAAACGGCCCAAGGACCCCAGACGGCTTTGCTTGAGCGATTGCGGGCTTATTATGAATTGGAACGCATGTGGCACGTATTGCGTCTGTGCGACCGTAGCGGACACGTGCCAGGTCCGCGCGTGGCGGCCTGTGTGCCTGAAGTGATTGCGTGTGCAAACGATGGCGATACGGTCGCGCGAACGGTGCTGCGGCTTGCGGGGCGCGCGCTGGGCAATCTGGTACTGACGGCCACGCGTAAGGCGCGCGTGAAGAAAGGCCCGGTGCCGCTCGTGTTGACCGGCGGCGTGTTTCGTGCGGGGGCGCTGGTGTTGAACCCGCTAAAGCGTACGCTGCGGACGAACTCGTTGACGTTCACGATATATCCCGAAGCAGCCGAACCGGCCCAGGGGATTATTCGCATCTTGTCGCGAGACTACGGAAAGGGAATGTGACCGTGTACCTGGATATGTATTTCGAGCAAGTCGAGAAGTCGTTTCGCCGGGTCCGCGAAACGCAGCTACGGGCAATCAAGGAAGCCGCTGGGGCGGTCGCGCAAAGCCTGGCCAACCGGGGCGCATTGCTAATCATGGATACCGGTCATATGTTGCGCTATGAAGCCTTCTTTCGCGCGGGCGGCATGATGGCGGTCGCCCCGTTTTCGTACGAGTTCAAGCTGGATAATCCCGTCGACCAGCGTAAGATCGAACGCTCCGGCGAGGAGCAGGCGGAGTTGGAACGCCAGTTGGTCAGCGTGGCTCTGGATCAAAGCAAGATGCGGCATGGCGATGTCTTGATCATCAATTCCAACTCGGGCCGCACGCCGAACGTCATCGAAGTGGCGCTACAATGCAAGGCACGCGGAATTACGAGCATCGGCATTTCATCGGGTGAACAGATGGACCGCTGCGAAGCGGCGCACCCGAGCGGGAAGAAATTGTTTGATGTGGCCGACATCTGTATCGATACCTGCGGACCCTTCGGCGACGCGGCCGTGCCGGTGCGTGACAACGAGCCCATGTGCCCCATGAGCGGACTTGCTGCGACCTATGTATACTGGGCGATCCACGCCGAAGCGGTCGAGCAGTTGCAGGACAAGGGCATCAATCCATCCATCTTCCGCAGCGTCCATGTGAGCGGCCTCGAGTTTATCGAGGAACAACGCAAGAAGTTTATCGAAAAGGGCATCTGATGCCGGACTGTCAATCGGAATTCAGTACGAGGAGCTTTCATTGAGCGACCCCAAACACATCACGGTTCACATGATCGGGCACGGCCATATCGATCCAACCTGGCTGTGGCGCTGGACCGAAGGCTACGAAGAAGTCCGCGCGACGTTTCGCAGCGCCCTCGACCGCATGGACGAAACGCCCGAGTTCAAGTTCACGGCCAGCAGCGCCTGTTTTTACGATTGGGTGAAGGCCTGCGATCCCGAGATGTTCGAAGCCATCCGGACACGCGTTGCCGAAGGCCGTTGGGAGATCGTGGGCGGTTGGTGGATCGAGCCGGACTGCAATATCCCCTGCGGCGAATCGTTTGTGCGGCAGGGTTTGTACGGACAACGCTTCTTCCAGCGCGAGTTCGGTGTGCGCGCGACAGTCGGTTTCAATCCCGACAGCTTCGGCCATGCCGGCACCTTCCCACAGATCTACCAAAAGATGGGGATCGACACTTACGCTTACATGCGGCCCATGCCGGTTAAGGAAATGGCCTACCCCGACGGCACGACCTTCTACTGGGAATCCCAAGACGGATCGCGCGTGCTCGCGTGCAATTTGCAGGACGATTACAGCGCGGATGCCAACACGCGCGATCGCATCGAAATCCTCGCGCGGCATCCCCATTTGAACCCCGGACAAACCCACGTTCTGGGATTCTACGGCGTGGGAAACCATGGCGGCGGGCCGACCAAGATCGCGATCCGGCAGATCCTCGAAACATCGAAGGACAAGAAGGCTCCGAACGCTATCTTCTCCACATTGCGCGAGTATTTCGACGGATTTGCTGGGTCCACCAAAAAGGAGAGCATCCCGGCCATAACGACCGATCTGCAACACCACGCGCAGGGATGCTATACGACCCACGCCGAGGTCAAGCGGCTAAACCGGCAGACCGAACACGCCCTCATGACTGCCGAGCGGCTTGCGACGTTGTCCTGGGTGTTGTTCGATCATCCCTATCCTCAGGCGGAGCTGGAAAAGGCGTGGAAGGACCTCCTGTACAACCAGTTCCACGACATCCTCGCGGGCACCAGCATCGAATCCTCGTACGACGACAGCCGCGACCAGATGGGAAGCGCCAAACACGCGGCGAAATTCATCGCAAACGAATCGTTACAGGTCCTGGCGCGGCACATCGACACGTCGGCGCACGGCAACACGATTGTCGTATTCAACCCGCTGCCACATCCGGTTACCGATGTGGTCACCGCGCCGCCCATCGTCGCGCGCACACTGACCAAGCCGTTACACGTCGTCGATGGAGAAGAGAAGCCCATTCCCATGCAGGTCGTGGCGGACGAACGGGTCGGCAGTGAAGCGTATGCGTTCAGAGCTGAAGTGCCCGCGCTGGGCTACCGGTGCTATCACGTGCGAAGCGGCGCGAAGAAGGTGAAGGTAGATGGCAAACTCAAGGCGGACCGAGACTATCTCGAAAACAAATGGTGGCGGCTGGAATTCGATCCCTACGACGGGCACCTGTGCCGCCTGTTCGACCGCAAGCGCGAAGTCGAGGTCCTGACCAAGGGCAACGTGCTCGCCGCGCTCGTTGATTCCTCGGATACCTGGGGTCACGGATATGACGAATACCGGACTGAAGCGGGCCGCTTCGGAAACGCGAAATTGGAGTTGCTGGAATGCGGTGACGTGCGCGCAACGGTACGCATTCAATCCCGGTTTCGGGATTCCGTTGCTGACCAGTTCGTCACGATTTATCGCGAGTCGGACACCATCGACTGCACGTTCCGCATCAACTGGCAGGAACGCTACACGATGCTCAAGCTCGCCTATGAGACGAACGTCGTCAATGGCGTTGCGACCTGCGACACGGCTTACGGCTACCAGGTCCGCGATACGAGAGGCCGCGAGAATCCGGGGCAAATGTGGCTCGACCTTACCGGCGAAATCGGTGACGACAAGTACGGCCTAGCCGTGCTCAACGATTCCAAGTATGGCTTCGACGTGCTGAACGGCACGATGCGCGTGACCCTGCTCCGCAGTACCGCCTACGCCCACCACGATCCCGCGCGGTACGATGCGTCCCAGCCCTTTGCCATCATGGATCAGGGCTGGCACACGATCCGCATTCGACTCGTACCGCACGCGGGTAGCTGGCAAAAGGCCGGCGTTGTGCAGAAAGCCTGGGCATTGAACGAGCCGTGCGTCGTGCACGTCGAATCCGCGCATCCCGGCACGTTGCCGATATCCTTCTCCGGGCTGTCCACGGATTCCGACAACGTGGTGTTAAGTGTATTGAAGAAGAGTGAAGACGAAGACTTCGTCGTCCTTCGCGGATACGAGACCTCTGGCAAGAAGACCAAAGCGTCGATCGCCGTGCCGGGACTGAAGAGGCCTGTCGGCGTCAGCTTTGGCGCACACGAGATCAAGACGCTGCGCATTGCGCGAACATCCGGCAATGTGATGGAAACAAACCTGCTGGAAGAACCGGTCAAATGAAGCGCTATGAATCTTGAAGCCATCGAACAGAAATGCCTCGCATACTTGATGCAAGTATCGCGGCCGGTGATTCCTGTGTCGCAATTGCTCCGCTATCTCCACCGCGATGCCGAATTTGTGGAGGTGTCCGAACGGGAACTGGTGGACTTCCTGCGCAAGCACGAATTGTTTACGGTGCTCGATCCGATTGGCCTCGCCAGCGACCCCTATGGCGCGAAAGCCCTCGAAGAAGCCGGCATCTCCATGGGTACGTCCGTGATGCTGGAAACGCGGGTTCCGACCAAGCGGCAACTGGCCGAGATGATGAACGAACAATTGGATACGATCCTGAGTTCGCTGGAAACCGCGGCTACCGAAGCGCAAGAAGCCGGCAACGAACAGCGCTACGAACTGGTCGCGGCGTTGCACGAGCGCACGCAACAGCTCAAAGAGCGCTTGCGTTCCTTCGACGGCAGTTGATGTAGCGCCCTACTCCGCGAGCAGGTTCTTTCCTTCGAAGTCGCTCGGCACCTCCGCGCCAAGATAGTGGAGCGCCGTCACGCCAAGGTCCACGATATGCGGCTCCGTGTCGCCGATGCTTCGGTTCGAGAAGTAGATACCCGGCGTCAACGCCACGTCCGAACTCGCATGTTCGCCGCTCCACTTGTCCGTGTTCGGTTCGAAGAGACCGGTCGGCGCCGAGCCTTTAACGGTATCCTTGGTAGACTGATATCCCTCCGCATACCCCAATTGGATATCCGGCGCGTCTTCAGACGCAACGCCCTTATACTCCGCGCGGGTGTAAATGGCGCTGAAGACATTCTCGCCCGTGTCGGGGTCCGTCACTGCGAGGAGTTTTTGTCGAATCTCGTCGATAAGGGCATCAGCCGCGGCGGGGTCGACCGTGCCTTGCCCCTCGCGGCCTTTCAGGTTGAGAAAGATGCTGCCCAGTCCCAGGCTATAAGCTTTGGAGTTCGCCCAGTCGTAACCCTGTAGATAAGCTTCATTATTCACCGCGGTGGCGGCGTCGGTCTGCCCCTTGACCGCGAGATACCCATTACGAATCAGCCAGGTATTCACGTTGAAACCCGTCCGGAAACTGTGGAATCCATGGTCGGACATGATCATCAACAGGTCGTCTTCCTGCATTCGTTCCATGACTTTGCCGACGATCTCGTCCATACGAACGTAGGTGTCCTCCACTGCGCGCCCGTATTTTCTGGCCCCTTCTTCGGTATACATCGGATGCTTGGGATCGCGGAATCGCCAGAACAGGTGGGCGACGCGGTCCGTGGCGGTCCATGCTGCGACCAGCATGTCGAACTCGCCGCGGTCCATTTCGTCTAGCGCGACCTTTTCGCGGAAGGCCATCGTCTGCTCTGCGTCTTCCAGGAACGTATCTTCCATCAACGCATCCTGCCGCAGCGCGTGGGTGTCATAGATCCAGCCGATGGTCTTGTAAAGGCCGAAGCGATCCGCGACTTCGCCAGAGTACGACGCAGGCGTACTCATGCGCATATAAGGATTCCGTGGATCGAACTGGAGGCAGGCCATGTAGATCTTCACGTGCTCGCCTGCGTGCAAGACGTAGAACCGGCTAATAGCCTTGACCGTGAACTTCGGGGTAACCTCAAACGTCCACTCCACCCACTTCGTCCACTCGCCTTCTTTTACCGTCACCGTCTCGGACGGGAGCGCGATCTCCACGGCGCGCGCATCGCGATCCACCGTGAACGTCAACTCCGCCTGCGTATACGCGCCGGGCTCGGACGAGCGGCGTACGAGCGGATTCCGCGCGCCGGGGACAGTTACCTTCGTAGTGTCGCCATCGAAGGCGAGCGGAAACTGGATACCGCCCGAGACACTCTCCTCCTTTGTGTACTCGTCCGAGAAGGAGTAAAACGTGCTCGTTGTCCCGCGCAAGTCGGGCACGCCCAGACCGCAGAGCATACAGCCCTGACTCAGGTCTTCGGCAGGAAACGCAAACGGAACAACCAGCAGCTTGCAGCGCGCGCCCTGCCGGTCGGCCGCCAGCCAAAACGAGTCACCCTTGCGAATACTCTCGAATTGCGCGGGCTGCTGCAGCGAACCGTCCGCGCTCAACACCGCATGCTGGGCGCTCCCAAAACCGACGCCCGGCAGGTAGTTCGAAGCCGTGCGCCGCAGGAAATCGTAGACCCCGTGGTTCCCCGGCGACTTGCAGGTCGTGAACGACGACCACGCCGTCGGCGACTGCGGAGGGTTCGCGGTGCTCAGCGGTTTGAACGTGCCGTTCTCCCTAATCTTGGCCAGGTTTGGAAGTTCGCCGGCGGCCATCATGGACTCGACGATACTGGGTTCCACGCCATCGAATCCGAGGATAATGACACGGCCCTTGGGGTCGATGGACGCGTTTGAACGCGCCGGAGCGCCGCCACGCGCCCCGGCGGATTCTCCATTCGGGGCGGCAGATGAATCGGGCGCGTCAGCGGGACCTGCGGTTTCTTCTGTGGCAGGCGGCGACCCCGCATCCGGCTGTTCGGCGCCACATCCGGCGAAGGCGAACGTCGCGATCAGCGCTGCGACACAAAGCAATTCCCCACTCAATAAATGCAACCTATCACGCATCGTCTCAGCATTCCTCAGGTAGTGTTGCGATTGCAGGTTTCTGGGTGAATCCCGAGTATACCACGAGGCCCGGCGCGAATTCGTAATGGCGGTTGAACGGGCATCCTCTGAGAATCTATCATCGCTCC
>CAZWDH010000016.1:0-41605 GCA_964632865.1 uncultured Nitrospiraceae bacterium | reverse complement strand
CGCCGAGGGCCACGCGATCGCCGGGTTTGAACTTGGTCACATGTTTGCCCACCGCCTCGACCACGCCGGAGGCCTCGTGCCCCATGATTGCGGGCGGCGTGATGCGCGGACTGCCGTGATGGAACATGCGGATGTCCGACCCGCACACCGCGCACGCGGCAACCTTGACCAATACCTCGTCGTCTTCAATCTCCGGCGTCGGCACATCCTTGACGACGAGCGTATCCAAACCTTCGAGCACAGCGGCTTTCATGGGAAATTCCTTTCGCGATTGGAAAAGGCAGATTATGGCACGGGCAGCGCGAATGTCGCAAAGAGGCGAACAATAGAACGCGGATTTCGCGGATCAAACGGATTGCTGCGGATCGTCTTCGCACCGGATTAGACGGCGATAGTATTGCAGTAGGTTCAAGCTGAACCTTCTATGGTTCCGGAGCTAAGTCCGATAGCGTCCCGTGCGACCGTGCGTGAACCATTGCCGGAAGGGTTCCTCGATGTGCGATTCTAGTCGTCTGCGAACGCGCCACAATGTACTTCGCGAAGATTCCGCATCATCCCTCACAACGAGAATGAAGTACGTACTAACACGAGGGGTGCCGGACACCGTGGCAAACCGATAGATGGTCCCTGTCTGCAATTCGCGTACATCGGGCAATTCGGGACGATACGAGGGCGATGGAATTGTCGTTCGCGACCGCCGGCCACCGTCAAAGACGGTAAAGTTCACTTGCACGTCCATTCCCGTGACATCATGCGGAAACAACGCCAAACGCAACTCTAACGTCGAGCTGTCCCGCTCAGATTTGCACCATTCGATATCGCCGTCAACATCGATGAAGGCAATACCCACGAGCGGTGTTGACGAAGTTGCGATTCCGCGCCAATCGGCGTGCTTATTCTCACTCCACGCGCCACGCAACTGTACCGGTACAGATTGGAGTACGTTGAAGGAGATACCGTCAAGGTTCATTGAAGTGGTTGCTTCTCATCCGTGTCGATCCGCTCCATCCGTTTCATCCGCGTTCTATTGTTCCGCATTCACATACAGCACCTTGTTGGAAAACTCGGTGCGGTCGCGGATCGATTTGAGGCGGTCGAACAGGCCGTCGAGGCCGACGCGGTGGGTGATGAGCGGCTTTACATCGATACGCCCCGAGGCCATGAAGTCGAGGGTGAGCTGCCATTCGCTGCGGGCAATCTTGCTGTACGACGAATTCCAGGTGCCGTGGAGTTTGAGTTGCTTGCGGAGGATGGCCCAGTACGCCTGCTGAGAGAGGCACATGTCCCCCGCCGGATTGCCCATGAGCACCACGTTGCCGAAGACCTTCGCGGTGAGCATGCATTGCTCCAGCGCGACCGTGCTGCCGGAGGCTTCGATGACAAGGTCCGCGCCTTCGTCGGTCAGATCTTTCACCCATGCGGCGAGGTCGTCTTCGGCGGAATTGCAGATGTCCGTGAAGCCGAGGCTCCGCGCGAATTCCAGCTTCTGCGGATCGATATCGACCAGCATCACCTTGCCCGCGCCCCACGCTCGCGCCCACATGCCCACCATGAGACCGATGGGTCCCGCGCCAAGAATCAGCACGCGGTCCCCGATGTCGATGCCGGCCTGACGCAACGCATGCACAGCCACCGCCGCCGGTTCGGTCATAGCCGCCTCTTCGACACTAACGCCTTCCGGCAGGAACAGGAGATTCCAGACGGGAACACGTACGAACTCCGCGAAGCCGCCGTCACAGCGGGAACCGAGGTAGTCGTAGTCCGTGCACTGGGCATATTCGCCAATCTCGCACATGGGACATTTCCGGCACGGGATGAGGGGAAACACCGCGGCGGCCTTACCCACCAGGGACGGGTCCACCCGAGCCCCGGCCTCGACAACGACTCCCGCCAGTTCATGCCCGGGGATCGTGGGAAAGCTGTATGTGCCCTTCGTAAACACCCGCGGAATATCCGACCCGCACACGCCACAGGCCCCCACACGCAGCAATACCTCGCCAACCCGCGGCCGTGGATTGGCGACTTCCTCATGGCGCAAATCGCCGATGGCATGTAAGACACAGGCGTGCATCGCTAACCTTTCATCGTTTCTCGTCTCCATTCTACTCAATCCCCGTACCGATTGTAGAGCGAGGACTGGCTAGGTTAGACTTTGGTGTTGTAGTATAATCTTGTACAGACCATAGCATGCGTTGATACTTCGTACGACCGGGAGTTCCTATGCCGCGGGTCAATCCAGAGATCCTCCGATGGGCTAGAGAAACGGCTGGCCTATCCCCAGAGGAGGCTGCGGACAAGCTAAAGCTCGTACCCAAGAAGGGGCTGTCTGCCGCTAACCGTTTGCACGAACTGGAATCCGGCAAGGAAATACCTTCGCGGGCAACGCTCGTGAAGATGACGAAGTGCTATCGTCGTCCACTCCTGACATTCTACCTTGCAGCTCCGCCCCAGCGGGGCGATCGCGGACAGGACTTTCGCATGTTGCCAGACGATCAGTGCCAGGCCGACGAAGCTCTTCTGGACGCGCTGATCAGGGATGTGCAAGCGCGACAGAGTATTGTTCGAGCGGTTCTGGAGGACGAGGACGAGGCAACGCCACTGTCGTTCGTTGGATCCATGGCGATGACGGACGGTGTTGATTCTGTGGTCGCATCGATTCGCAATACGTTAAAAGTAACTCCCGAGGCGATATACGCTCAGGACACCCCACATAGAGCTTTTGCCACAATTCGTGCGGCTGCGGAAGAAGCTGGTGTGTTCGTCCTCTTAAGAGGCAATCTTGGAAGTCACCATACCGATATTGACGTGCAGACTTTCCGAGGTTTCGCACTTGCCGATCCTGTCGCGCCATTCGTCGTAATAAACGAACACGATTCTAGATCGGCATGGTCTTTTTCGCTGCTCCACGAATTGACTCATATTTGGTTGGGCCAAACCGGCGTTAGTGGCGAACGCGCGGAACTCCAGATCGAGCGTTTCTGCAACGACGTTGCGAGTCAATTTCTGTTGCCTGAAAGCGAACTGCAGAAACTCATTATCGATGACGCAGCAAACGTGAGACAGGTTGAAGTCACTATCAGTGATTTCGCCACAGAACGCAATCTAAGCGGTTCGCTGGTTGCTTACCGGCTATTTCAATCCGGGGTCCTCGGACGTGATGTCTGGAGGCAAATCAGCGCGACCTATAGAGAAAGATGGCGTGCAAAGGATCAGCGGGTGCGAGAGTTAAACCGCGTGAACAAGCCAAAGATCAATCAAAACGTTGTCCGTGGCCATCGCCTTGGACACGGACTGCTCAGTTTTGTTGACCGCATGATGAACTCCGGGGCTCTGACTACAACGAAGGCTGGGAAGGTACTTGGGGTAAGGGCACAACAGGTAGGGCCGATTTTGGACGCGAGAGGGTACGGAGGAATCCGCCGGCCGGCGTAGGGGGGAGACTTGCTGTACCTGCTCGATGCGAACGTATTGATCGACGCCAATCGCGACTACTACGCAATTGCCCGTATTCCCGAGTTTTGGGAGTGGCTGGAACACCAAGGACGTAAAGGTCTGGTCAAGATACCCATTGAGGCCTACGAAGAACTCAAGGCAGGCAGCGATGAACTCGCGAAATGGGTGAAGAGCCCGGATGTCAAGCAAGCGCTTGTGCTGGACGAAGACGCAACCGTAGAGATGGTGGCTCGTGTCACGAGCGAGGGATATGCTCCAGATCTGACGGATGATGAGATTGAAAAGATCGGTCGAGATCCATTCCTGGTAGGATACGCGCTCGCCGAACTGGGCGCGCGGTGCATCGTAACGACGGAAGTTTCGAAACCGACGAAGCAGAGGGCAAATCGGCATCTGCCAGACGTGTGCCGTGAGTTTGGAGTGCCCTGGTGCAATACGTTTGAGTTCATACGCGCCTTAGATTTTAGGACCGGTTGGAACGCGTCGTGACGGACGATAACGTTGACTGACAAAGCTTACGCTCAATCATTCGTTCGGTCATCTGTTGCCTCCCCGCAATTCAAGTTTATTAAAACAAATGAGTTACACATACTTACTTAATTTGCCCTACTCTCCGTGCGGGTGGAGCAAGAATTAGTTTGCCATCGCTTCTGATCACATCCAAACGCTAGCCAGCCGGTACGAATTGTGTTAGGATGGATACTGGTTAATGGCAGCAAAAATGGCAAGGCTGGCTGATGCTCATGCGATATTCTACTAAGGGATTGCTCTGTTTGTTGGCCGGGGTCATGACGCCGATTGCGTTCGCGGCAGTGGACTTTGATGCCGAGGTCCGGCCGATCCTGGAAACGAATTGCTTCGGGTGCCACGGGCCGGAGAACCAGAAAGCGGAACTTCGCCTGGACCTCGAGGAAACTGCGTTGCGAGGTGGGAAGTCTGGCGCCGTCATTCTCATTGGCGATGCCGAGGGCAGCCGGCTGATTCAACTGGTTTCCGGCCAGGACCCGAATCTCGTCATGCCACCGAAGGGCGACCGCCTCACGGACGCGCAAGTCGCAAAGTTGAAGCAGTGGATCGCCGAAGGTGCCGTCTGGAGCGCGGCAGCCCCCGCGCCGGAAGCATCGGCTCCAGCAGCCGAAGCACCCGCCACGCCGGAACCAACGGCTCCTGAAGCCGCACCGCCTGCTGATGCGCCCGCCGAAACGCCTCCCGCCACGGAACCAAAACCTGAACCCGAAGCGGTCCCTGCGACGGAGCCGCAACCGGAACCCGGGGTGGTTCCCGCGACCGGAACGTCCATGTTCGAAACCGACATTCAACCCATCTTGGCCGAGCGCTGCTTTACCTGCCACGGACCCGAGAAGCAGAAGAGCGGATTGCGCCTCGATCTCCAAGAACCCGCCATGCACGGCGGCGACTCCGGCCCGGCTATCGTCGCGGGCGACCCCGACAACAGTCTTTTGATTCAATTGGTTTCCGGCGCGGAACCGGATCGCCAGATGCCGCCCAGCGGCGACCCGCTGACGGAAGAGCAGATTGCGAAACTGAAGGCGTGGATCGCCGCCGGAGCCGAATGGCCGCAGACCGCCAGCGACGCCCCCGTTCAGGTAGCCTCGGATCATTGGGCGTTTCAGACGCCAGTGCGTCCCGCTGCGCCCGAGGTTCAGAACGCGGACTGGCCAAGCAACGACATCGACCGGTTCATTCTCGCCAAACTCGAAAGCGAAGGCATCAGTCCCTCGCCCGAGGCGGACAAGGTCACGCTCATTCGTCGACTCCATTTCGACCTGATTGGTATCCCGCCGACGCCGGAAGAGGTAGATCGGTTCGTCGCCGATGACTCGCCGTCGGCCTACCAGCGTGTAGTCAACAAGCTGCTCGCGTCGGAACATTTCGGCGAGCGCTGGGGCCGGTTCTGGTTGGACCTCGCGCGTTACGCCGACAGCGACGGCTACGAAAAGGACGGCGTCCGGCCCTACGCCTACCGCTACCGCGATTGGGTCATTGACGCGTTGAACCGCGACATGCCCTACGACCAGTTTGTGGTCCAGCAGCTCGCGGGCGACCTCTTGCCCGGCGCGGACACCGGCGAACTGATGGCGACCGGCTTCCATCGCAATACGTTGACCAACAAGGAAGGCGGCATCGATCCCGAAGAGGATCGCGTGAAACAAACCGTCGATCGCGCCAACACGACGGGGACGGTGTTCCTGGGCCTGACGATGGGTTGTGCCGAGTGTCACTCTCACAAGTACGACCCCATCAGCCAGCGCGAGTATTTCCAGTTCTACGCCTTTTTCAACGCGGCCATGGAGAAGAACGTGCCCGCACCGCTACCGGGCGAGGAGATGGCCTACGAAGATGCGTTGGCCCGGTTCAACGCCCAGGCCAACGAATTGCAAAAGGCGGTCGACGAGCATCGCGCCGCGCTTGCGGAGAAGTTGCCCGAGTGGGAAGCTGGTCTCGAAGTCCCGGCGGCGGGTTGGACGGTTCTCGATCCCGCCAGTTACACTTCGAGCGGCGGCAGCGAGTTTGAAGAACTCGACGACCAATCCCTCCTCGTAAAGGGTACGCTCGCGCCGAAAGACAAGTACACCATCGTCGCCATGTCGCGCGACATCGGCCTGAAGACGTTCCGCATTCAAGCCCTGACCCACGATTCCCTGGGCAACAAGGGACCGGGCCGCGCGAGCAACGGCAACTTTGTCCTGGGCGAATTCGAGGTCTACGCGGCCCCCGCGAACGATCCGAACAACATGAAGAAAGTAGAACTCGTTCGTCCCAGCGCCGACTTCGAAGAGCCGGGTAATGAAGTAGCGAACGCCATCGACGGCAATCCTGATTCCGGTTGGGCCATCTACCGCGACGGCGGATTCAATACGGACCGCTATGCGACCTTTGAGACCGACGAGGCCATCGGCTATCCCGATGGAACGGTCCTGACCTTTGTGTTGAACCATCAATACGGCCGGGCGCACAACATCGGCCGCGTCCGTCTCTCGGTATCGAAGTTGGCCGCGTCCGAAATTCAGTACTCCGACCAGGTGTACGCCGCGTTGACGACGCCCGCCGAGGAACGGACGGACGAACAGAAGACGGCGCTGCTCGACTTCTACTGCAACCAGGACGCAAGATACCGCGAATTGCGCGCGCCGCTGGACGAACTGCTCAAAGCTAAACCGCAGCCGCCCAAGACAATCGCGCAAGCGCTGGTGCGCAATCCCGATCCACCCAAGACCTTTATCCATCTCCGCGGCGACTTTCTCTCCAAAGGCGATGAAGTGCAGCCCGCCGTGCCGGCTGTCCTGCCGCCCCTCGAGCCGCGCGGCGAGTCACCGGATCGCCTCGACCTGGCGCGCTGGATCGTGGACCCCCAGAATCCGCTGGCGCCGCGCGTCTACGTGAATCGCCTTTGGCAACGCCTGTTCGGACGCGGCATCGTGGCCACACCGGACGATTTCGGCACGCGCAGCGAAGCGCCGTCTCATCCGGAGTTGCTCGATTGGCTGGCGACCGAGGCGGTCGCGCGTGGGTGGAGCACGAAGGACATGATCCGGCTCATCGTGAACTCGGCGACATATAAGCAATCATCCGACGTGCGGCCGGACATCTACGACCGCGACCCGGCAAATCGGTTGCTTGCGCGGCAAAGCCGGTATCACGTGGAAGCCGAAATCACGCGCGATGCGTACCTCGCCGCGAGCGGGCTGCTGCATGATGCGGTCGTGGGCGGGCCGAGCATTCGTCCGCCACAGCCGGCGGGCATTGCAGACCTCGGCTACGCCGGGTCGATCAAGTGGCAGGAGGACGATGCGCCCGAGAAGTACCGGCGCGGACTCTACATCTTCTTTCAGCGGGCGGTTCCGTATCCCATGCTGATGACCTTCGACTGTCCCGACTCGAACTCGGCGGCGGTAAAACGCAATCGTTCCAACACGCCGCTTCAGGCGCTTACGCTGTTAAACGACCCCGTGTTCTTTGAATGCGCGCAGGCGCTCGGAGGCCGTATACTTGCCGAGGCCCCGCAGGATGAAGACAGCCGTATCCGCTTCGCGTTCCGGCAATGCATGGGCCGCGCGCCGTCTGACACGGAGTTGGCACGGTTGAAGCAGTTCGTAGCGGACCAGAGATCGGCCTTTGAAGCGGACCCCGAGACCGCGAAGAAATTCGCGGACCAGCACGTTCCGGACGATGTCCCCGCGACGGAAAGCGCGACGTATGTCGCCCTGGCGCGGGTGATCATGAATCTCGATGAGTTTATTACGAGGGAGTAGGCATGGAATCCAGGATTGAACGCATTCTCCAATCCCGCAGGGAGTTTCTCACGACCACGGCCAGCGGTTTGGGCGGACTCGCGCTGACATCGATGTTGCTTCAGGAAGGCGTGATCGCGCACGCCGACGAATTGCCCGAAGTGGACAATCCGCTTGCTCCGAAGAAACCTCACTTCGAGCCCAAGGCGAAGGCCTGCATCTGCATCTTCATGGCGGGCGCGCCGAGCCAGATCGACCTCTTCGATCCCAAGCCGAAACTGAACGAACTCGACGGCCAGCCTCTTCCTGATTCTATGACGGAAAACGTGCGCTTCGCGTTTATCCAGAAAGACACGGCGGTGTTGAAAGGCAGCAACCGCACCTTCACGCCTTACGGCCAGTGCGGCATGGAGCTTTCCGACTTGCTGCCGCACATCGGCACTTGCGCCGACGACATCGCACTGGTACGTTCCATGCACACGGAGGCTTTTAACCACCATCCCGGCCAAACCATGATGAACACAGGCGTCATGACCTTCGGACGTCCGGTTATGGGTTCCTGGCTGACGTACGGGCTTGGATCGGAATCCCAGAACCTTCCCGGATACGTCGTGCTCACGGCGGGCCGTGGTACCACCGGCGGCGCGACCAACTGGTCCAGCGGCTTCCTGCCGTCCACGTACCAGGGCGTGTTATTCCGGAACCAGGGCGATCCGGTGCTCCATCTCAGCAACCCGGGCGAGCTGCCCCACGAGTGTCAGCGCCTCGGCCTCGACACCATTCGCGACATGAACCAGATGCGGTACCAGGAGACGCTTGACCCGGAAATCCTTTCCCGCATTTCGACTTATGAATTGGCCGGCCGAATGCAGGTCGAAGCGCCGGACCTCATTGATTTCTCGGACGAATCGCAAACGACGCTGGATGCCTATGGCGTGAATCGGACCGAAGGCGAGCAGTGGAAAAAGCTCCGCAGCGGCGGGCCGGACGAGTTCCAGACTTTTGCGTCGAACTGCCTGCTGGCGCGGCGGATGGTGGAACGAGGCGTGCGCTTCATCAACATCTACCACGCCACCTGGGACCACCATTCCGAACTGGACGATCGCCTTCCCTTCAACTGCATGATGTGCGACCAGCCTATCGCGGCGCTGATCAAGGACCTGAAACAGCGCGGTCTCCTCGATTCGACCATGGTCATCTGGGCGGGCGAGTTCGGACGGACGCCCTTGGGCGAAAACCGTGCCGGGTTCCGCACGCCGAACACCGGCCGCGATCACCACCCCTTCGCGTTCAGCATGTGGATGGCGGGCGGTGGCATCAAAGGCGGCCAGGTCATCGGCGAGACGGATGAGATCGGTTGGAGCATCGTGAAAGACCCGATCCACGTGAACGACTTCCACGCGACCATGCTGCATCTCTTCGGCATCGATCACGAGCGGCTTACGTATCGCTATCAGGGCCGCGACTTCCGCCTCACGGATGTGGCTGGCAAACTCGTACCGCAACTGATGGCCTGACGGATGGTTTCTGCAACCCCGCGATGACATGTTCCTCCCGCCGCGTGGAATCTATGCTACGATGACGCGTTCGGCACTTTTGCCGGAGAGAGGCGCACGAGCATGGAGACACACGAACTCATCTGCACGGAAGTGTGGGGCGGCAACGGCAACATCGCTACCGATCTCATCATCCCCGGACTTCATGGCTACCTCTACTCTCAGTCCAGCGACGGACACAAGGGCGGCGACGTGTATTACGCAACCGCCTGCTCGGGAGGGTTGGTCAGCCGAATGTACCTGGCGGACGTGACGGGGCATGGCGAACCGGTCGTCAAGGTGAGTCATTGGCTTCACGACATTTTGCGCGACACGATCGACTACAAAGAACCGAACCGGGTTTTTGCCGCGCTCAACCAGCACGTCCATGAATTTGGGCTCGACGCCTTGACCACGGCGGCCTCGATTACCTTTAACGCGATCGATCGCACGCTCGCGGTTTGTTATGCGGGACATCCGCCGGTACTGACGCACACACCCGGCGATGAGGCCTGGCGATCCTTGGACATCCCGGTTGCAGAGTCGAGAGGCGGAAAGGCGCAAAATCTTCCACTGGGCGTCTCTGAAGGCACCGAGTACGTGAACGGGGTCACGGAAGTGACAGACGGTACGCGCATTTTCGTGTACTCCGACGGGCTTACCGAAACGCCCAACCAAGACGGGATGCTATTTGGAACCGATCGACTCCTCGGCTCGCTTACGGAAGCCATCGGGTTACCAATCGCCGAGGCCGTGCAACGGATTGCCGACGCCGTCTCGGAACACGCGGGTACAAACGACCTGACGCACGACGACGTAACGTTCGCAATGTTAGAAGTCACACCGCGAAAATCCGCGCCCGCGATCGTGCAGGTGCTCGGCAATAAGCTTCGGAATTTGCTCAAGCCGCGGGAATCGACGCCGGCGAAGGCGTAGCCGTCGCAGCCTATCGCTTCAGCTCGAGCAGTCCGTAGCTCCGGGTGGCGAGGAACAAGGTACTGCCTGAACACACGGTCTTCGGAGAGTCTGTCTTGAGCGAATCGGATCTCCAAGCCAATCCCGAGACCTCGACCTCAGCGGGCACGGCTCCGTAGTTGGCAAAGGCGATGTGTTGGTCGAAGAGAAACGTCGCCACGCGTGCCGGTGCCTTTATCGTGAACCGGTGCGGCCCCGTCGCGGTCTGCCGTAGGAAGTCGATCACCTGCTTTGGAATATTGAACAGATCGGTCTGAACCGGCACGTTCAGTTGCTCTCGAATGTCGAAGTCCGAATCCCCAAAGGTGCCCAGATTCCACACGATGGCGCGCCCGCCGCTCGCGTAGGACTTTGCTGTCACCATCGGAACCCGCGCCGGGAATTCTGCGCTCGCATCCAGCTCCGCCCACGCAAGCACGGCTGCGTCCGACGGCGCGAGATCGCCGGGAACTCGGAAGGTTTCGTCACAGGGGAAGGTCTTACCGTCAAGATGGAACTGACGCACGGCCGCGCCAGCGGGCGCGAGATCCGAGGGGCGGTATCCCATGAATTCCAGGATCTCGGGCCGGTCGGCCAGTCGCCGTAACGCGTCAAACGTCAGGATCACGTGACGCCCCGCCATCAGCGCGCGTGGAATGGCGTCGACCACGTTGCGATCGGAAATGCCGTGAGCCGTGACGATGATGCTGCGCATGGACGTGGAGATCTCGGTGGCGGGCACGCAGGGAATTCCGAGCATGCCGAGGTAATCGAAGATAAACAGGTCTTTGCCCCCGTCGGCGTTGGGTGGCTTGATGACGTGAACGCCCTGGGGTTTCTCGGCCGCCGCACGCAGCGCTTCCAGGCCATCCATGTTCTTCACAAGCCTGCCCATGCGGCTGCCGTTGAACAAGGTCTTGTCGTACCGGTAGATCGTGACGGCATCCGGCGCGCCGAGACTCGTGGTCACGGCCTGATCGAAAAACAGTTGGCCGTTGCAGTCGAGGAAGTCGAACCATCCCGACTCGCACTTGGCGCCTGCGCATAATTGCATCCAGCGCAAGTTGAAGTAGCCCTGGTATTGCTCCACGTACCCGTAGTCCAGCGTATCGGGGTCGCGGGTCTCCGTGCCCTGCCACACGGCATCGAAGATCTTCGGGAAGCGAACGACGTCGTATCCGAATCGATGGTAACGATCGTAGTACTGCGGAAACTTCACCGTGAGACGGACATGCCGGTTTTCCTCATGCGCGGCCCGCACCCAGCGGGACGCCACGTCGGACAGGAGCCGCCGTCGCATGGCGCCCCAGTCGCCGTCGATACAGGCGTGGGCGCATTCCGGGCACCGGCAGGACGTGAAAAAGCCGTCGTCGATGACAACCTGGTTGAAGAGCCGGGCGAGCTTGCGGATCTCCTTTTCGAGGGCTTCGGTGGTATCCCTATCGCTATAGCAAAAGACCGGCTGACGCGTTTCGACGCCTTCGGCGCGTTTGCCGAAGGCCTCGCCGTGCAACGGCATGATGCCGCCCATGGTGGCAAACCCGTGGCGCTCGAAAAAATCGCGGACAGCGTGCAACCACTCCTCGGCGACCACCGCGCCGAAACGAAATCCCTCGAGGACGACGCGCCGGATCTGGCACGTTTGCAGCAACTCGACGGCGATGGCCAGGTTGTTTTCCTCGGCCAGTTCGCCCCGCAACGTCTCGGCATCAATGTAAGCGGTCCACTGCACAGCCATGCTACAACGGTCTCCTCGTGCCTTCGATTTCCCCAGGTCGGAGCAGAATTCACTATTCTATCGGCCAATCACCGGGCATACAAGGCCGGTTTCCATCCCGCCCGGTACGCGAGCCCTCGGATATCTCCCCCATTTTCGTGAGCGGCCCTCCTGCCAGCGGCTTGCACTGAGGCTGTGAGTCGGCTAAGGTCTAGGTCTGCAAGTCGGGTTTACTCATTTTTATACGGCAGTATCCGCGGACCGTCCGTGGACCATTCGGGGAGGGAGCATCGTGTCGGAAGACAAGCACGAACAATATGCCCGGTACTGGCGGGCCAACGAGCGGCTTATCGCGAAGCTGCTGATCCTCTGGGCCATCGTATCGTTCGGGTGCAGTATTATCTTCGTGGAACTTCTCAACAAGATTACTTTCTTCGGCGTTCCCTTCGGGTTTTGGATGGCGCAACAGGGTTCCATCTATATCTTCGTCGTCATGATCTTCTACTACGCGCGGCGCATGGACAAGTATGACGTCTCGCACCACGTGGACGAGTAAGCCGCCATGCCGCACATGACTACGGAAGCCTGGACTTTTCTCTTCGTCAGCGTCACGTTCATCGTGTACCTTTACATCGGCTGGCGATCGCGGGTGCGCGAATCAGCCGGGTTTTACGTCGCAGGCCAGGGCGTGCCCGCCATCGCGAACGGCGCCGCCACCGCCGCGGACTGGATGTCGGCAGCGTCCTTCATCTCCATGGCGGGCTTGATTTCCTTCATGGGCTACGACGGGTCCGTCTATCTCATGGGCTGGACCGGCGGATACGTTTTGCTGGCCTTGTTGCTGGCGCCGTACCTGCGCAAGTTCGGCAAGTACACGGTGCCGGATTTCGTGGGCGACCGGTACTATTCGCACACCGCGCGTGTAGTCGCGGTGATCGCCGCCATCTTCGTTTCGTTAACCTATGTGGCGGGCCAGATGCGCGGCGTGGGCATCGTGTTCAGCCGCTTCCTCGGCGTGGACATCGCCACCGGCGTCGTGATCGGAATGGTTATCGTCGGGTTCTTCGCGGTGCTCGGTGGCATGAAGGGCATCACGTGGACACAGGTGGCCCAATACTTCGTATTGATCGTCGCCTACCTGATTCCGTCCATAGCCATTGCGCACATGCTGACCGGCATTCCCATTCCGCAGATTGCGTTCACCACGAGCGACATCGTGGAACGGCTCAACCAGATCCAGGTGGACCTCGGATTCAACGAATACACGCAAGCCTTCACGGAGAAATCCAAGCTCGACGTCATCTGCATTACGGCGGCGCTCATGGTGGGCACCGCAGGGTTGCCCCACGTAATCGTGCGGTTCTACACGGTGAAATCCGTGCGCGCGGCACGGTACTCCGCGGGGTGGGCGCTTCTCTTTATCGCGATCCTGTACACAACGGCGCCCGCCCTTGCCGCGTTTGCGCGCTACAATCTCCTGCAATCCCTGGAGGGGGCGAAGATCGAGCGCATCGATATGCCCAACGAAGATTCCGCGGTTCCGATTTACCACTTGACCCAAGCGATGGAGGGCGGCGTTCCCAAGGAGCTTCGCTGGACTTTGCAGTGGCAGAAGACCGGTTTGCTCACCTTTACGGACAAGGATGGCGACGGATACATCCGTTTCGCGGGCGACCCCGAAACAAGCGAGGCGGTGATCGATCGGGATATCGTCGTGCTGTCCACGCCGGAAGTGGCGCGGCTCTCGCCCTGGGTCATTGCGCTGGTTGCCGCCGGCGGACTTGCTGCCGCTCTCTCCACCGCGGCCGGTCTGCTCCTCGTCATCTCCAGTTCCATCGCCCATGACATCTACTACCGGCTCATCAATCCCACGGCCGACGAGATTCACCGCGTACGCGTCGGCCGCATCATGGTCATCGGCGCGATTGTCGTGGCGGGGTATTTCGGCATCAACCCGCCCGGGTTTGTGGGTGAAGTCGTGGCCTTTGCCTTCGGCCTGGCGGCCGCGAGCTTTTTCCCGATCATCCTGCTCGGGATTTTCGACAAGCGAACCAACCGCGAAGGCGCCATCGCGGGAATCCTCGTGGGTCTCATCTTCACCGGCTTCTATATCCTTGGCACGCGCGCGGATAAGATCCTCCCTGGAGTCGAAGAGCCCTTCTTTGGAACCTGGTTCTTCGGGATTTCCGCCCAAGGCATTGGCGCGGTCGGCATGGTGTTGAATTTCGTGGTCACACTCGTGGTCTCGCGACTCACTCCTCCGCCCCCGCCAGAGGTGCAGGAGATGGTCGAGAATGTCCGCATTCCGGGTCATCCGGGACGGGCCGTGATCCTTGACGAGGCGACCGAGTGACTTGTCCCGCAAAACATCTCGTTGCCACCCGCCCCATCTGACGGTACAATAGTGGCGTGGAGGCCGGGGTAGCGTGAACGTCGGTTCGTGAACTGGATGCACGAGGCCAACCGAGGCCGGTGTCGGGACAACACACGATGGCCGAGAACTGGGTCAATCTCGAAGACGCCATGGGTGAGACTCCGGTCACCCGCGCGTACAAGTGCGGTCATTCCGCGACGGTGACGCTGATCATGAAGGTCATGGAACCTCCCAACCCCGATCTGGATACTACGTTCCACAGCGCCGCCCGAAACGCCCGCGTCGAAGACGTTAAGGCCGCCCTCGAAAACGGTGCAGACATCAATGCGACTGACGGCTACGGGCTGACCGCGCTGCACTGGGCGGGAATTACCGGCTGTCTGGACCTGGCCAAGCTCCTCGTGAACCGGGGCGCAAACGTCAATCCCCGAGATGATGGTATCACCGACATGACGCCCTTCGCCCTCGCAAAATGGCTGGGGTACGAAGCGGTGGCAGCGTACCTCGAAGACTGCGGCGGCGCCCTTTGAACGCAGGTCAACTCAGAGCCGGACGTGCGCGTTGACTTGGCCCCCCGAAGTATGCCATCATACGCGCCGCTTTGTGCGGTCGCACGGGCGAAAGCATGTTTTGCAGAAATCGCGGGCCGGTATCGCGCCACCAATCGCTATACCTCGCTCCGTCCGATCTTCGGCGTCCCCATCGTCTAGCCTGGCCTAGGACACCGCCCTTTCACGGCGGCGACACGGGTTCAAATCCCGTTGGGGACGCCATTTTTGTTTCTTTCCCTTCCTTCACGTCCAACATATTGAAAACAGTAGGATTGTGGTGGTTCAAATCTTTCCGCCAACGAATTCCAGGCCGATCCGTTTCCTCCCGGGGAAGTCTTGCGAATTCCTTGTGCGGCGGCATGACCTACACGAATGCCCTGTGCACCTCGAATTTCCACGATTTTCATGTATTCGTGAGACAGCCGCTCCACGCCCCGCTTGGTGACCCGGACGCCATTCTCCCATCGCAAGCCAAAGTCCTTGTCGTAGAAGAAGGTGTCGACCTGAAACATCATGTTCTCCTCGAGCGTATAGGTGGATGTGGATTCCATCCAGGGGCGCTCGACTTCCATCATGCCAACTCCGTGGCACGGACCGTAGAGCATGTATTTCTTGTACCCCATTCGTTGAACGAAGTCCTCGTATTCGCGCACGACCTCGGCGGCCGGCTTGCCAGCTTGCATAAGCTCCATGGTCTTGCGATGGGCTTCAAGACCGAACTCAACCAGACGCTTTTTGCGCGCGGGCAACTTGCCAATCGAGCAGGGCAGGCCGACACTTGAGGCATATCCACCGACGCGCGCCCCGATATTGAGCTGAATGATCTCGTTGCGTTTGATCTTATTGTGCGTGGCCCGCGAGATCGCGTGCTTTGTCGCGGGGCCGCAGAAGCAGTACAGGGCATGGCCCTCGTACTCGCCGCCATGCTTGTAAATCTCGCGCTGCGCGATGCCTATGACCTGGAGTTCCGTCATGCCGGGCCGAATTTCATTCAAAATCGCGCCAATCGCGATCTCGCTGATCTCGTATGCCTTCTTCATCAAATTGATCTCAGCCGGACTTTTCCTCATCCGCAGCGCGAGCAACGTGTCGTCGGCTTTCACAAGTTCCACCTTGGGCAGCTCGCGGCAGAGACTGTGATAGACCGGCAAGGGCATTACCGAGTAGCCGACAAGCCCAAGTCTCTTGAGCTTTTTGCCGGGCATGGCCTTTCCCACCACGTCCTTGAAATGCGCCACCGGGATGCCAGGGTACTCGGGTTCCGCCGATTCCCGGTACTCGACCATCATCGCAATCTGGCGTATCTTGCTGCGCGTCTTCGCGTAGGCTTCGCTCTCTGGACCGATAATGAGGACGGGGCGGCCCGTAGCCGGTACGAACACGCCCGCGCTCTCAAAGGTCGGCCAATACTCAGAGAGATAGCGCACATTGGCGAATTCGGCCTCGTTGGAATGCACCAGCGCCGCGTCCAGGCCCGCTTCCCGGATATTCTCCTGGAATCCTTTCATGCGAGTTTTGTATTCACTGTCAGGGATTTTGAACACCTGTTGTCTCCTTACGCTGCCTGTCGTGCCTGTATAAACGCCGCTCCGCGCTCGTGGAGCCGTTCGATCAGAATGTCGAGTTGTTCGGCCGCATAGGGACCGCAGTTCTTGATTATGAATGGATCCGGTCTGACGCATCCCTCGCCGAAGCGAATCTCTCCCTCGAGCATAGGATGAAACTCCCAGGGATGAAAATAGAAACACAGAAACGGTTCGATGTCCCGTTCCACGCAATACGTGGTGAAGCCGTCAATGTGACGCAGCAGGGCTTCGGCGCTCGCTGTGCGAAAGATCGGCCACTGATCCATGTCGCGTCCGTAGGGGTCTTGGGACTGCATGGACAGGTCGGCGAAGTTAGGAAGTTCCAGGATGCGAAGATCGCCTTCCTGGGTCCAATCCTCGCGGCTGGGATGGTAGGGCCGCAATCGTTCGCGGAAGTAGTACATGGGATACGTGGCATCGACAAGATAGCCCAGCGAATCCAGGGCGTTGACCACGGCCGTCGATCCGAACAGGCGTGGACAGCGAAAGGACACCGGACGCACCCCCGCCACGTCCTCTATCCACTCCGTGCATAGCCGCAATCGTTCGGGCACCTCGTCCGCGAGAATCGGCATCATGCCCGGAATGTCGAACAGGGATTCTCCAATGGTCTCGTGAAATAGCGTGTGCGCCCCGATCTCGTGCCCCTTCGCCTGAACACTCTGGACGGTTTCCGGATGCTTGCGCGCTGCATCGCCAGTATAGAAGAACGTCGCGTTGACATCATGTCGCTCGAGTATATCGAGAATGACAGGCGTTCCGTGGACAAGGCCCTCGTAGAACGGGGTCCAACTGCCAATATCCGTTTCCATGTCGAAACCGAGTACGACCTGCATGCACACTCTCCCTTACTTGTCGCCCGCGCCAAATCAGGACGTCAGAAGGCGGTCCATTTTCTTGCTGAAAGGCACAGGGCCTTTGGCGGTAATCTCGTACCCCGTTTCGATTCTCAATCCGTGCCACTCCGGGTGTCCGAAGAAACTAATATCGACGCACACGGCCATTCCCGGCTTTAGGGGATCCGCGCCGTTGGGTCCGAAGAACGGGGCCTCCGCCTCGTGCAACCCGATGGTATGCGCGAAGGGGCAAACCAGATACTTGAGAAGACCATGCTTCTTAAAGTAGGCCCTTCCGGGAGCGTCAATTTCTTTTCCGGTATTGCCGGGAACCAGTTGCGCCTTGGTTAGACGAAAGACTTCCTTGAGGTGCTCGATGGCGTCTGCCTGCTTGCGCGTGTATTTTCCGGAGACCGGCAGCGAGTCGCCTACCACGCCCGCATACCCCCGAACCTTCGGTGCGATGCCGATCATGACGAGTTCGTTCGCCTTGAGCTTCTTCGCGCTGGCCGTGGGGACCACCGCGTTCGAACGTGGACCCGAACCGACGATCGCACTGAATCCGAACCCGGAAGCCCCTCTGCTACGGGCCGCGTATTCGCCCGCGGCCGCCACTTCGATTTCGGTACGCCCAGGCCGGATGGCTCGCTTCATGGAATCGTAGCAGGTATCCGCGAGTGCGAAAGCCGCACGAATCTGGTTGAGTTCCCAGCGCGACTTCATATAGCGGAGGCTGACAAACTCCTGGGTGATGTCGATGAGTTTGACACCTTGGAAGCCTTCCACAATTTGCCGGTAACACGCTGCCGGCATGCGGTCCCCCCCCACGATCCCAATCTTCTTCAAGCGTTTGCCGCCGCGCTTCAGTTCGCGGAACAAGGTTGGGAAATCGATAATCTTGGCGTTGGGATACTCTTCATCGGGGACCATGAAGACCGGAAAATTCCGGGTTTCGGTGATAGCGCTGTCCAGCTTTGCAAACGGCTCGCTTTCCGGACCACCCAGCAGCATCGGCTTGCCCGCCTTCGGAATGAGCACCGCTCCGCTCTCAAACTGCGGGCACCACCCCGTCAGATACCAGCCATTCCCGATGTTAAACTCGTCATAGTAAACGAGTGCCGCATCCAATCCCTTCTTTGCCAGTATACCGCGCACATTCGAGAGCCTCGCGTCCTTCTCCTTCTCTTCCAGGTATCCCATGCCTCATCTCCTCCTGTACGCGCTATCATGGCGTTACACTGTAATGACCGCGGACGGGTCCATCTCTATTCAGAAAGGCACTCTTCAAGCCGAAGCCCCTCGCATTCGGACAAGTACCTTTTCAACTCGTTCATGTCTCCTTTCAGCAGCGTGGTTTCAGAGACCAGCGTGCTCGGAGCAAGCTTCCCATCCACAACGTTCATGGCGCCGATTGTCTCCAATTCAAAAAAGTTCAGTTCACCGCCATTGAAAATACTGTAGAGATCGGACGCTGAATAAGGACCCCGAGGCTGATCGTTGTCCGCGATATTGAAATATCCGCCGTCCTGCGGCGCCGTCCTGCGCAACATGAGCAACGACCGGCTGGGATCGATGGCGCCAATCAACTCCGGAGCGGAAGCCGTCCGGATCCCGATCTGCTGGCGGGCTTCACCACCAAGGGCAAAGGTGAAAAAGTCCTTTCCGTAGGCGATTCGTTCTTTTGGCGAGCCGTAGAAGTCGCCGTTGATCGCATCCTTGGGCGCGTCCACCTTGCAGAAGGCGGTCACTCCTTCTGCTCCCGGGAATTGTTCGAGCGACCAGGGCGCCAGAAGGACGTCCTCAGGATGATACGAGCCCGACAATTCGAAGGTGTCTTCCGTGCGATAGGTCAAGCCAGCAAGATCGAAACCTTCCGGAGGTCCATCGGTACCGTGGACTGAAACCACCCGGCGGAAGGTCATCGCGATCGCGATTCCTCTCCTGTTGACCAAGTTGATTTGCTTTTCCAGGACGGCCGTCGCCGCGTCGCGATGGGTCACGAGTGCCGGGACCTCGGCGATACCCTCTTGGACAACCCAATCGTTGCTACCGGGGAGATAGTTGAAACCAAAAGGACCACCCTCGGGCGCGGGCCACAGGGAATTGCCGCCGAGGTTGTTGAAGCTGGTAGGCGACGGAAACTCGAGTGCGACGACGTCGAGCCGGTGTACCAGGTCATTCTCGATCCGGCAAAAGATTCGCCCTTGCAAACCGGGACAGACGAGCACGCCGCCATGGCCGCAGTCCAGTTCAACCAATTCCGTTTCGTGCGCCCGTAACAGTTGGATCAAGGGTATCTACCTCACCAAACCGATGGCTGTGCCGTCAGCCCACGCCCCACCGCCGGCTCCAATCGACTCTACCAAATACGGCTTGCCACTAGCCAGCCGCCAATGCGTCTACTTCGACGTGCACTCGCCGATGCCTTGATTCGGTTTTCTCCCGCGTGCAAGAATTCCGCGCGACCGGGTGCTGAAGTATCGACTCCGGGAGCGGCGTCAGGACCAGGGGTACAGGGCGAAATGGCCGTGGAAGGGGATAGTGCGTGACTCACTTCAGTTGGATCGACGGCAGCATCGTGGGATGTTACCTTATCGCGACGATGATTGCCGGGATCGCCGTTCGCCGCTACGTGGTTCGGGTCGACCAGTTCTTGCTTGCCGGCCGCGAGATGAATTTGTATCTCGGCATCGCATCGCTTGCCGCTACCGAATTTGGCATCGTGACGTGCATGTACACGGCGCAAAGCGGCTACAAGAGCGGCTTCGCCGGGGCGACGCCCGGCATACTCGCCTTCCTTGCCATGTTCTTCGTGGGCTACACCGGATTTTGCGTCAAGCCCCTTCGGGATGCCGGAGTGATGACCATCCCTGAACTGTTCCAATTGCGGTTTGGCTCGCGAATCCGATGGCTCAGCGGCGTTGTCATTGTACTGGGCGGCCTGCTCAACATGGGAGTCTTCCTGCGCACGGGCGGTGACTTCCTGGTGACGGTGTGCGGTTTTGATCCGACGTATCTCGAAATCACGATGACCGCGCTCTTGGTGTGCGTTGGCATCTACACGGTCCTTGGCGGAATGTTATCTGTCCTCGTCACCGACTTCCTCCAGTTTATTGTTATGAGCGCCGGCCTGCTGGCCATCACTGTCTTGATTCTTATCAATGTGGGATGGGGCAACATGGCCGCGGCGGTTGAGGAGCATTACGGCGCCGGCGGATTCAATCCTTTCGTACATCCGGAAATGGGATGGGAATACGTCGTGGCCAATGGCATGCTGAGTATTGCGATGGTGCTGACGTGGCAGACGACCATTCAACGGCTCTTGGCCGCAAAAGACACGCGCACGGGGCGCCAAGTTTACACCCGCACGAGTTTCTTCTTCCTGTGCCGATGGCTGATTCCGGTAATTTGGGGAATCGCCGCACTGACCGTACTTACTCCCGAACAGGTTGGCGAGAACACGCTGCTTGCCATGCCCAAACTCCTGGGCCAGATCGCTCCCGTCGGGCTCATGGGTATTCTGGTTGCCGCCATGCTCGCGGCGGACATGTCCACGGATTCCTCGTACATGCTGACCTGGTCCAGCGTCATCTACAATGATATCCTCGCGCCCTTTCACAAAGGCAAGTGGCCGGAGAAGCGAGGGCTTCTCGTCAGCCGCATGATTGTGGCCCTGATCGGCATCTTTCTGCTCTTCTACGGCCTCTGGTACCCGCTCCGTGGAAACCTGTGGGATTACTTGACCGTTACCGCGAACATCTACCTCTCGAGCATGGCTGTATTGTTGATTGCGTGCTGCTATTGGAAGCGTGCGAACAATTGGGGTGCGGCCGGCGCCATAATCTTTGGCGCCACGATCCCCATCGCGTTCCTGGTCATGGAGCAACTTCCGTCGACCCGGCATTTCGCGAAGGATATTGTCGGGCCGCACTTCTCAAACATTGCAACGTACCTTATTGCCGGAACGGCCATGGTGGTCGGCTCCCTGCTGAAACCCGGGGCAGCGCGCACACGAACCGAAAGGGACTAGGACATGCCTGAACACTGGTTTTGGTGGTCGTTGACGATGGCGTGCGTAGCCTGGTACTCGACGGTTACCGTTTACGTTGCCATCCGGGGCGTCAGTGATATCATTGGAATGCTTGCGCGCCTTTCTGCGCCCGGCGAAAAAGATCACCATTGACAGATCGCGCCCACGACAAAAGGATAATGAAACTTCTACACGCAGACATTCATTAGAGGATACCATTGGATGACTGCGACGGCGAAATGAATCCGATCTTCGAAGACGGTATACTTGATCGAAGTTCAGAGTCGGCATCGTGTCCATACGGGGGATCTCAGGTCGTGCCATCATCTACGCTTAGATTGACGTTTGCCGCAGTGGCCCTCGGGTCTCTTTTTCACGTTGGATGTTCAAATCCGAAACCCTGGCCGGAAAGCCCCCTGTATGAGACCCCGAGCAACGATCCGAACTGGGTGAAACCGGCTACCAAGAATGAAGCCAAGGAGGCTATGGCGGGGCATTATGCCCACTACGACGTGGTCGCGTACGAAGGCGAGACGCCCAATGGACCGCTGTCCACATTCATCATTTCGTATGGCTTTACGGACTTGGTCATGGAAGACGGCGAACTTGTCGAGTACGACTGCTTTTGCCATGCGGAACAAAAATCGAACCAACCCTTTGTCTCAACATTCCCCGACGAGGCCACGCAAGCGATTCTACCCCGAAGTACCGAAGTCGAGGTCTACAAAGAAAACGGGGAATGGAAACTATACCGGCCCGCCACACCCACGTTGATCGGTATCGACGGAGACCCGGATCTGCCGCTTACCATGGACCCCAACGATCCCCTCATTAACGACGCGGACAATGACGGTAAGCCGGGCGTTACGGTGTTTGTGAAGCTGTTCGGACTGATCGAGGGCGAAATCTATATCGCACGCCGTGAGATCTTCCAGAACTACGTGACGCTTTACTCCGATGGGAGTCTGCGGGGCACCGTGGTAGACGATTCGGAGCAATTGGTGGTCGGTGCATCGCTTCGTATTCTGAACTCGCCCAATAACCCGGACCAATGGGATGATTCTGGACTCAACCCAATCATTCTCATTCCCATACCCGATGACATTGACACCTGCGAAGAGCTGATGGCGAATCGAGACCTACTGTTTCCCCCCGAGCCTAGCTTCTAGGTCCTCTGCCGAGTCAGAGCTACGGCACTTCGGCCTGGGGCGGCACTACAACCGACTGTTCCGTCATGCCCACCAGAGCAGCCAGGCAATCACCGAAATGCAAGCCGCTGGAATGGCGAGTGACGCGAACGCGGCGGCCCAGGCGCTCTTTCCGCCATGGAGGATGGCGAGTTGGTGCGGGTTCAGACCCAGGTTCAATGCTGGATTGCCCGGGTCGTAAAGCACGGCGACTTCGTCCTCGTTGGACGGCACGTGCGACCGGGGATCGACGCGATGCTGCGCACCGTCAACCGTGAAGAAGAACTTCGGCAGGTTCGCGTAGGGATCGGCGCCATCAGGCATTGGTGCGGACGCGGCACTGACCCTCCTTGCACGCGTCAGCACGCCCTTCCGCAGCAGCCCGACGGACCGGAAATTGAAGACGTATCCTGCCACAATCCCAAACGCGAGCAACGGCACCGGCGCGCCGAATATCAGCGCCACCCAAAGCGGCACCTCGCGGCTGCGCGACCCCGCAATACGCGCGGTTTCGGGCCGTTCGGAGTCGACGACAATCTCCACGCGATCCCCCACTTCGTGGCGATTGCCGCGCGCGTGGCTTTCGCCGCGTTGTGAAACGCCGTCGATTTCATACTCGAAGGTAAAGGCATAGACCTGTTGCTCGAACTCGTAGGTATCGAGCGGCGTAACCTTCGTGACGATGCCCTGAGTCCGGAATTCGCCCGACGGCCACAGGTCGCGCAGCATCGCGGGGCCTTCCATGATTCGGAAGACAAAGACGAAACCGACCATGAACGCCCACGCGAGTTGCGTCATACCTGGCGCGCCCACAACGATAGCGAGACTCATGCCGAACCCCGCACGCCGTGGGGGAGGCGGCAAGTCGAGGGGGTCGATTCCGGCAGCGACCGCGGTTTCCGCCGGCGATCGTGATCGAAACCAACGGAGAATCTCCGAGACGTAGAACGCGCCGCCCGCGAACAGAAAGGGAAACGACAACAGCCGGACGTTCCGCGCGCCTGCGGCGCCGTGCTGACGATCAAGGACTGCCTCGTTGGGGGCGCGGGGATTGACGTAGCAAACCGATTTGGAACCGGCCGGATGCGTCTCGAAGAGTTCATCTTCCCACGCGCCATCGTCGCCCATGCTGCCGGGAAGCATGTCGAGCCGAACCGAACGGTAGATCTGTCCCTCGTACTCGTACCGGTAGGTCATCTGAAGGAAGCGGTCGCCCTCATCACCCTGGACGTACTCGGACTCTTCAATGACGCAAGGCACTTCCACCCAGTCGCGCGCGGCCCGAAGGCCGCTGACGGTCGCGTGGTATACGAAGAACAGAAGCGCACCCACACCCAACATGACCGTGCCTAGGAAGAGCTTGATCGCTACCCGGGCCAACGGGTTGGTGACCGTCGTGCCGTTCACCGTGACGTCTTCGCGGATCATGCCTTCGCCATGAACTGCTTCCTCTGAGTTAACGTCGAGAATGCCTTGCGCTACGTGGGAGCATACGAGCTTAAAGAGCATCGCGCAAGTCGTGCGGCTTCAACTGCAGGCACACGAAACAACCACGCCCGGCGATTTGTTACGATTCTTATATGGCTGCCTCATCGGATGATCCCATTCACACGAAATCCCGCGGGTCGCGGTTGCTTCGGTTTCTGGGACTCGAGTACGAAGTTCCGGAGCGTCGCGCGGACCGCACCTGCGTGCTGCTCCAGATTGACGGATTAAGCCATGAAGAGTTTCAACGGGCGATCCGCGAGGGCAAGTTGCCATTTCTGAAGCAACTCCTTGAGACCAAACGGGCTACCGCAACGCCCTGGCAATCCTTGCTGCCCGCGTCGACTGGTGCGTTTCAGATCGGCCTTTTCTACGGGAACAACGACGATGTGCCCGGATTCATCTGGTATGACAAACGCGCGCGCCACGAAGTTCACCTGAACAGCCCGGAGGATGCCGCATCTGTGGAAGGCCGGATATTGGAACGGGTAGCGCCGTTTCCGGGGCTCCTGCACAATGGGGCAGCGTATTCCGCCATCTTCGCGGGAGGCGCCCGAAATACGCTACTCACGTTCTCGCGGCTGTTCCGGCCAAGCCTGAACGTCGACACACGGCCTCGATGGGTCGTGTTTTTTCTGCTTACCCAGATCGTCCTCGTCGGTCGGCTCTTCTACTACGCTCTGGTCGAATTGTTGGTCGCTTTGTCTGATATGGCTTACGGGCTATTTTCGCAGAAGAACAAGTATCTCGAGCTTCGCTTCCTGTTCCCGCGCATCGCCTGCGTGGTCTTCTGCCGCGAAATCGCCACGCTCGCGGCGGCGCTGGACATTCGGCGTGGAGTGGGGCCGGTGTACGTGAACTATCTCGCTTACGACGAGCACTCCCACCATCGGGGACCATCAAGCAAGTTTGCACAATGGACGCTCAAAGGGTTAGACGCCTCTATCAAGCGCATTCACGGTGCGATTCAGGATGCGGAACGTGCGGGCATCCGGTCCTACGATCTCTATGTCTGGAGCGACCACGGACAGGCCGCGTCCGTCCCTTTCCATGAGCGAATTGGACAGGTTCCTGCCCGGCATTTCGAGTTGCTTTTCGACCTCCACTACGGTCCAACGCAAGAGATCCGGGATTGGGCAGGTGAAGAATGGAACACGGAGCGGCTTGGGAAAGGCCGTCTTATTCGCGGCCAGCGCGACCGGCGCGATCTTGCGCGGATTCGTCGACAAGCCAATCAAGCCCATCAGATTCGGGAGGTGTTGCCTCGTACACTTCGGCGCGTTTACGACTGGCTCCTGCAGTCCGCGCAGGACGCGTACGACCACTACATTCGCGAGGACGCTACAGCGAATGCGCCTCGACTGAAGTTCGTGTCCACGGGGCCTGCCGCGGGTTTGTACCTCGACGGAATCGAGGAGCCGGTATACTTCGAAGAGTGGACCGAGCGCTTTCCACGGTTCCTCGAGGAGGTAGCGCAACACGAGGGAGTCGGATTTGCGCTGGTCCGCACGCGAGACGGTGGCGCAATGGTCGGGGCGGGTGGCGTTTGGCTCGACATTGACGACGACACCGCATGGAAAGACTACGGGCTTGCGCAATTGGGCGATTTGGTCCGGCAGCATCGAGACGCGTTGCGACGGTGGGTCAACATGCCCGGCGCAGGCGACATTCTCATTCTGGGTTGCCGCGCCGCACATGGGACGTTGATTAGCTACTCCTACGAACGCGGAGCGCATTGTTGTCCGACGGAATCCGAGCTGACGCCTTTCATCATTGTCCCGGATCGTGCCGCGGAACATTGGCCTGAATTGAACGACGAAAACACCTCACCTATCACGCTTCCCGTAATTCATCGCCGTCTGCGCGAGCTCTATTTTCACAACGACGAACTCGAACCGGACCATGGCTGAATCGTTTACACTGGTAACTTACAACGTCCACGGATGCAGAGGTCTGGATGGGCGGCGCAGCGAGGCCCGGGTCGCGCGCGTTTTGATGGACTGCGGCGCGGACGTGATTGCGCTGCAGGAACTCGATGCGGGAAGGTCGCGCTCCGCGTACATCGGACAGCCCCGGGAACTTGCGGCCCGGTTGGAGATGGACTACTGTTTCGTACCCACGGCCGACTGGGGAGACGGCGAATACGGGTGCGCGATTCTGAGCCGGTTTCCGATGCGTCACGTAAAATCGGCGGCCTTACCGGCGCGCGGTTTTCACGAGCCCCGGGGTGCGCAATGGGTCGAGATCGATGTCCGGGGCCGTGCGGTCCAGGTCGTGAATACCCATCTGGACTACCAGCCCACGTGCTGTTCGGATCAGTTGGATGCATTGCTTGGCGAGACGTGGTTAGGAAATGGGGGTTTTCGACCGCCCGCGATTGTATGTGGAGACTTCAACTTCACACCGGGCAGCCGGCTTTATCGCGACGCCGCCGCACAACTGACGGATGCGGCGGTCGCCTGCGGCGCCGCTCGCGCGACCTGGATGGGAATCCGGCGACTTGATTACGTGTGGACTTCGTCAGACGTTCACCCCGAAAGCGTTTACGTGATCCGAAACATGCGTGCGCGGGTCGCGTCGGACCACGCTCCGGTATTGGCGCGGTTGCGGGTGTAATTACCGGAAACAGGAGAAGGAATGAAATGGCAGTTCGCGCCGTGTTTTTCGATCTCGACGACACCCTGATGGAGGAAGAGGCGCCGCTTGTTAACGCGTATCGGGCTGCATGCGCGCCCGTAGAGGAACGACATGGCGTTCCCGTGGATGCGTTCTTCGCGAAGGCCCGCGTGCTCGGGCGCGAAGTGTTTCGCACGGCGCCCGCGATCGACTATCTGCGCGCCATCGATGCGGGATCGTCAGACCTGCTCTCCGCGGACTATGACCAGAACGCGCCTCGCGCGGACGAAATGACGCACTGGCTGGAACACTATCGGCGGGGTTTCTTTCGCGACGGGTTGCGGGCCTTCGGCATCGAGGATGACGCGTTGGCCGACGAACTCCTCGAACGCTACATCGCCAACCGGCACGCTCATCATCGCGTGTACCCCGAAGCCGTTGACGTGCTGGTAGCGCTCGCTGCACGGTTTCCCCTGGTCCTCGTGACGAACGGTCCCGGCCACCATCAGCGAACCAAAGTCGACGCCGTAGGATTCGGCCCTTACTTCAAGGGCATCGTGGTCTCAGGGGAAGTCGGCATGGCAAAACCCGACGCGCGGATGTTCGACCCAGCTCTTGAGATCGCCGGTGTGGAAGCGCACGAAGCCATCATGGTCGGCAACAACCTCCCCCGCGATATCGGCGGCGCCCAGGCCCGTGGCATCCCCGGCGCGTGGGTCAACCGCATCGGCGAACGGGCGAATGGGATTCAACCGCGCTGGGAGATTACGGACCTGCGCGAGGTGCTTGCATTGGTGGAGTAACACAAGAACGCGAAGGACATGTAGCGCAGGCGTCCTCGCCTGCATTCGTCGTTGACCAAACTGCAGGCGAGGACGCCTGCGCTACATGAAAACCTACTTTTGCGCGGCCACGTGCTTGTCGACCACCTCCACCAATTCATCCAGGGCCTGCTTTGGCGTTTTCCGGCCTGACAACGCCTGATACATGGCTTCCCGAATGGCGATGCCCACTTCCTCCCATTGCATGAGAGGAATCGTGTGGCCGGTGGGAATGACGTCGACGAAAACTTTCCAGTTGGGGTCGTCCTGGAAATGGGCGTCCTGGGCAACGGCTTTCTTCTCCGGCAGGATGCCCTTCTTCGCAAAGGCGAGCCGGTGCTCATCCTGGTAGGCGAACTGCACGAACCGCGCGGCCTCGTCCTTGCGGGTCGAATACTTCGCGAGCACGAGGTGATCGGTGATAATCTGCGTCACCGGTTCGTGCAAAATCGGCAAGGGCACCACGGCAAACGGCACGTCCGGCGCGTTCTTCCGCATCTGCTCGATGCCCCAGGGGCCGGTGGCGAACATGGCGAGCTTGCCCTGTTCCAGCAGACCGCGCGTCTGTTTGCGGTTCCACGTGGTTACTTCGGGTTGCGTGACGTGGTACTTGTACACGAGGTCGCAGTAGAACTGGAGGGCCTGCACGCCTGCGTCGCTATTCAAGGTGCACTTGCCATCGTCATCAAAGAAACGTCCGCCCGCCGACCAGAAGTAGAAGAAGAAATTGTCATCGGTCTCGTACTCGCGCGCGCCGGGAAGGCCGAGGCCGTAGACATTCGGCGGATCGTTCAAGGCCACCGCCGCGCCGAGTTGTTCCGCCCAGGTCTTTGGCGGTTCAAGGCCGGCCTTCTCAAAGAGGTCTGTACGGTAAAACAAGGCCTTCGTGGACGTGGCCCATACGAGGCCCAGCAGGTGGTCCTTGTAGATGCCCTTGTTGTAAAGGACTTCGTAAAACTCATCCTGCATGTCGGGCGCAACGTACGCGTCGAACGGCTCGATGTGCTCTGCGAATTCCGCGAGCCAGATGTCCGGCACCACAACAAGATCCGGCCCTTCGCCCGCCGTGAACCAATCGGCGATCTGGTCGTGAGCGTGGTCCCACTTCTCCAAGGTAATCCGAACCGCCGGCGAACCGGATTCACCGGCGTAGGCTTTCGCGAGGTCGTCGTAGTACGCCTGCTCGCCGGGGAGATCGTACGAGTAAACCTGCATCCATAGACCGTCGCTGGCAGCGTGGGCGGTTAGCGCGACAAGTGTAAACGCGCTCGCGATCAGGCGTCGCGCAGCCGATGACAAGAAACGGGGCAACGGTTTCCGCATTGCATATCCTCCAAGCGTTCACGTTTCATCATCGCGACCTCACGTCATCCTAAGCGAAGCGAATTCCTGGGCGCCTCTAGGGTCGAACAGTATTTGCCTTCCGTGTGCCTTCTGTCGCCTGCACCGGTTGTGCGTCGCCAGGAAATGTGTTTTCTCCAACGACTACATCCACGACCCCATCGCTGAGAAGAATGGCTGCGGTCTGTTCCGGCGTTGTGTAGAAGACATTCCCTTCGATACGGATGTCGCGGGTCACCACCTCGTACTTCTCGCCCTCGTCGAGCCGGATTTCGCAGTCTTTCTCCGCGTCGTCCTTGCGGCCGTTTGTGCGAAAGATGTTGTTCTGCACAAGGATTCCCGCCACGTCCGGAGCCCAAAGGCCTTCCCGGCCGCTGTAGGACACGATGTTGTTCACGAGGAGGCAGTCGCGGCTGTTGCGTTCAATGGTACACCCGCGGGAGCCATTGTGGTCGATGTGGTTGTTCGCGGCGATCACGTCATTGCAGCCCTCGAGGAAATAGCCGCCCATCTGGCTGCCGCGCACGACCGAGTTGACGAAGCGTCCGCGATGGGAAAAGTAAAAATGCGTGCCGTCGGACTGGGACCCCTCGAACCAGCAGCCATCCACGAGCCAGTCGTTCACGTGGTACATGGCCACGGTGCCCTGGTCTTCGCGCACGCTACCCTTGGCCGGGCCGCTCTGCTCGGAGAGATAGTCGCCGTAATAGTTGCAGCAGTTGTAGCCGCGCACGCGCAGGAGTTCGATTTCGGTCATGGGCGTCTCGGCGGTACCGAAGAATCCGAAGGCGTTACTGGTCAAATCGCGGCAGACGAGATCGGTGATCTGGAGATTGCGACACGCTCCCGTCGCTCGAATGCCGGCAACGTTCACACCGGGGTCCCACGCGTCGCGCCGGCCGACAATTTCGCCACCGATAAGCTGCACATTCGAAACGCCTTCAAGCAGGAACGTCTGGCCGTCGGCTTCGACCGCGTCGCTCCACAGGATGCGCGCGCCTTCCAGGTGGACCGTGCAGTTCCCCGGAATCCGTACGCCGCTGGGATCGGTAAACACATAGTCGCCCGGTGCGAAAACGAAACTATGCGGCCCTGAACCGGCGCCGTCTATCGCTTCCTGTATGGTGCGTTGGTGTTCGGCGGGTTCAATGGTGTCGAGCGGGCCGATATCGATGCGCGCCGCATGAACCGTCGCGCCGAACCAAGAGGCGCATACCAACGCTGCGAGTGCGGCCGCTCGTCCGGCCGCACGATGCTTCCTGACGATCATGAACTCTCCCCGCCGCAGCGCACTCAACACTGCCCTATTCCTTCTTATCCGGCGCCAGACCCTCCGCGACGGCCGCGTCTTCCGGCGTCATTACTTCCGAGAAATTGGGCGCGGCTCCGGTTTCACCCTCGCCCTTGGCCCAGCGCACCGCGTCGATTACGTGCTGTTGAAAGGTCGGGTTGTCCCAGACGTCTTCCCGATGGCCCATAGCGTTGTAGAACACGCGGCCCTTGCCGTAGGCGCTGCACCACGCGATGGGATACGCGGGGACCTGGTACATCTCCTGCTTCTCCCGTTCCGGGCCGGGGTCGAGCACCGCGAGCACGTGCATATCGTTCACATTGAAGTTCCGGAACAGGTACCACTCGTCCAGAATCGTCCATTCCGCAGGCAAACTGGCCACGGTGGGGTGGCCCGGATCGACCACTTTCACGATGCCCTCGAACTGTTTACCGTGGTTGCGGAACTCCCCGCCGACCATGTCGATAAACGGAGTTACCGGCCCGTTTTCCGGCGTGTGGAAGGTATCCGAAGCGCAGTGGAACCCGACGAACCCGCCGCCGTTGCTAATCCACGCCAAGAGATCGTCCACGCCGTTCGCCTTCATCGCGGGATACCCGTCGTTCCCTTCCGTCGTCAGATCGCCCGTAGTGTAAAAGATAACCACTTGGTACTTCGCTAGATTGTCCGCGTTAATCAGGCTGGCGTCCTTCGTGCACAACACGTCGATGCCCAGCCGCTCGCTCAGACCGTTCAGCACGCCGTCCACGTGGCTGACCTTGTTGTCGTCCCACTTGATGCAGCTATGTTCGAATCCTGCCGATTTGCTCAAAAACATCCCACAATCGCCCTCCGCGCCCCAGGCCGGAATCCCGGCGAAAATGAACGCTACGACAAGCCCCGTTCCGATGTGCAGGCTACTATTCATCCGTCGACCCTCACTCCGAGTTGTTACGTTAAATCATCGGCCAAACCTCAAGCGTAACCCCCTGGGCGGGTTCAGTCAATTTCCAATCCGCGTACTTCAACCAACCGGGTACATTGAAATGCCACAAGCCAAATCGTACTATCGTTCAGTTTGCAGTCGCGACCATGCACCATTTAGCATGGGAACCGTTCGGAGACGATGCGTCTAAATACAGTCCTGGGGTGGAGCATGCAGTCGGGAGGGGGTCTCGCTTTTCGTGCAACCCACGTTAACAGACGCTTCATCGGAACAGCCGTCGTCAGGCGTCGACGCCAGAGGGGTCCGGCGGGTAGTCTTTGGTGCGTTGGCATTGGCGGCGATTCTCGAGTTAAGCGCGAAATTCGCTTTCCAGTTCGCCCTTCTTTCCGCTCCTGTCGCGGACCTGCTCTCCGTGGTCGCCGTGCTTGCGCTCGGGTTCTCCGGCCTGTACGCGCTCCATCGCGCCCATCGCTCCCCCGCCATCACGGGGATTATGGTGTTCGGCCTTGGTTTGTTGCTTCTTTCCCAAATCGTGGAGATCGCGGGAGACCTCAATTTCCTGGGGCTTGGCGATCTACACGTTCGCGGCGCTGCCGTCTTCAAGATGATCATGAATGCCTCGTTTATCCTGGGAATCGGCGCCATGATCACCGCACTCTACCTCTCCTTGTTCCAATCGCTCAACACGCGAATCCTGCTGGAGCGAGAGCGGAAAGAGATCTCACGCGAAATCGCGGAACGGGAAGCGGCGGAAAACGAAGTGCTCGCATCGCAACGGCGCTTGCGCACCATCTTTGATGGATTAGAAGACACTCTCTTCGTGCACGATCTTGAAGGACGGATCCTCGACTGCAACCGCGCGGCCTGCAGAGTGCTTGGATATACGCGAGAAGAGCTGCTCTCCATGCGTACCGTGGACTTCGACGCGCCCGAATTCGGCAAAGGGTTTGAAGAGCGGATCGCTCACCAGCTCCGCGATGGCAGCTACCGGTGCATCGGCGAGATCCTGACCAAGGACGCACGTCCCATCACCGTAGACATCCACACCACACGAATCGATTTCCAGGGTAAACCTGCCATTCTCGCCCTGAACCGTGACATCTCCGATCGGGTCCGCGCGGAAGAAGAGCGGCGGCAGATGGAGGAAAAGCTCCAGCACACCCAAAAGCTCGAAAGCTTGGGAGTCCTCGCCGGCGGCATCGCCCACGACTTCAACAACCTGCTCATGGGCGTCCTGGGAAACGCGAATCTTGCCCGCCTCGAACTCGGCGCGGACACGCCGGTAGCGGAGTGCCTCCAACAGATCGAAATCGCCGCACAACGCGCCTCAGACCTCTCCCGGCAGATGCTGGCGTACTCGGGCAAAGGCCGGCTCGCGGTGGAACTGGTGGAAACGGGCGATCTCGTGAATGAGATGGCCCATCTCCTGGCGTCGTCCATCTCCAAGAACGTCACGCTCAAGATCGACATTGCTGACGGCGTACCGGCCATCAAAGGCGATCCCACGCAGATCCGGCAGGTTGTCATGAACCTGATTACCAATGCTTCCGATGCCATCGGGACCCATCAGGGCGTCATCGAGTTGTCGGCCGGGGCTGTTGAAGTCGGCTCGCTCGATCACCTGGAAAGCTACTTCGCCGATATGGTTTCTCCAGGCAAGTACGTGTTTGTCGAAGTGCGGGACACGGGAATGGGGATGGATCGAGAAACGCTTCAGCGCATCTTCGACCCCTTCTTCACGACGAAGTTCACGGGTCGGGGACTCGGCCTCGCATCGGTGATTGGAATCGTTCAGGGACATGGCGGCACCATCCAGGTTCAATCCGAGCCGGGCAGGGGCAGCACGTTTCGGGTGCTGTTCCCCGTCGCTGACGCGGTGCCGCTACCACGCGCCCGGCACGTTGCCCAAGTTGTGTCCCTAAACCAGACCGGAACGATCCTTGTCATCGACGACGAGGAGCCGGTGCTTTCAGTCGCCAGACGAACGTTGGAGATGGTCGGGTACCAAGTACTCGTGGCCAATGACGGAGCGGCGGGGCTGGACGTGTTCCGGTCGAAGGCGCCGCAGATCGCGTTGGTGATTCTGGATTGGACCATGCCCCGAATGAACGGTGAAGAAGTGCTTCGGGCGATTCGAGCGCTATCCGCGGATGTGCCCGTCATTCTTTCCAGCGGATACAGTGAAGTTGATACGCTTGACCAGTGCGACGACTTGGCGCCCACGGGTTTCATACAAAAACCCTATCTCGCGACCGACCTTATCCACCTTGTCCAGCAGACGCTGGCCCGAGGCGAGTAACGTTCCTAGTTGCCCGCCCGTTGCGCGATGGTCTCATAGACTCTGGGATCGCCCCGTTCATACGCAATATCCAGAGGTGTCTTGCCCGCGCCGTTCCGCAGGTTCACCGGCGATCCCCGGCCCATCAGGCTTTGAACCAAATGCGCTGGACCTTCGGCCGCCGCCAGGTGGAGCGGCAGGTTGCCGGCCTTGTCCGCCTTGCTCACATCCGGTGCATATCCGAGAAGCGTCGACGCCATGCCAAAGTTGCCCCCGGAGATGGCGACATGCAGGACGGTTCGACCCTCAGCGTCAACCGCGTTGACATCCGCCTCGCGCATGCCTTTTTCCACCCGCACGTACTCTTCGGTTCCGTCTTCCTTCTGGCGCTTCTGGACTTCCGTAGCCGGGCGCGACGTCAACAAATGGCGCACCATCGCTTCGTTGCCCTTTATCACAGCGAGATGAAGCGGCGGTGTTCCTTCCGGGTTTGCCAGGTTTGGATCGGCACTGTACCGAAGCAATAACTCGACCATTTCCGTCTGGTCCCCGCGAATGGCCAGGTGCAGGGGGCTCCACCCTGTGCCCGTCAGGGCATCCGGGTCCGCCCGGAAGTCCAGAAGGAGTTGCGCGATGGCGAGCCGCCCATCGCGCGCGGCACGGTGAAGCGCGGTATTGCCATCGATGTCCCGCACATTCGCGTCGGTACCGCTTTCCAAATGTTCGCGGACCGTTTCGAGATCGCCTTCACGGGCGGCCAGATGAAACGGGGGCATTCCCAATGCCGTCTTTTCCGCGGGATTGTCCTTGGAAGCGCCACATCCGCACGCGGCGAGAAGCAGCACAAGCCCAACCCCCCAGCGCGGCAGAAACCAGGCCGCCCTGTGGATGTTTTCGCGTCGGAGTTTCCTCGTCATTCGCTCTGTATAGCACTCGCCGGGGCTCCGCGCAAGGCACCGTCGCCCGTTTGCGCTTCTCACGCCGTACTATGCTATGCTGAATCTTCTTTCCGCCACGGGTCCGCAGGATACGCGGGGAATGAATGACATGGCGCGCGGAAACGCGCGGGACTTGGGAACCAACTCACATTTGCAGGAGGGAGTTATGAGCGAAGGGAAACAATCCGGGATGACGCGGAGAGATTTCGCGAAGGCTTCGGCTGCGGCCGCGGCCAGCCTAGCCGTGCTCAGTTCGGGGCGGGCCTATGCGGCCAACAACAAACTGCGCGCGGGTCTGCTGGGCTGTGGTGGACGCGGCACCGGTGCGGCAACCCAGTTCATGCTGGGTAACGACAATGTCGAACTCGTGGCGATGGCCGACTTGTTCCCGGATCGGCTGGAGGCGTCGCGGGCGCGCATCGGCGAAGCCAAAGACGAACGTGTCGTCAATCAGTTCAAGGTGAAGGACGAGATGTGCTTCACCGGGTTCGACGCCTACAAGAAGATCCTCGATACCGACATCGACGTGCTCATTGAAGGTACGTTGCCGTACAGCCGGCCCAAACATCTCACGGCCGCCGTCGAAGCGGGCAAGCATATCTTCACGGAAAAGCCGGCCGCGGTGGATCCCGCGGGCATCCGCCAGGTCATCGCGGCTGCCGAAAAGGCGAAAGAGAAGAATCTCTGCCTGGTCGCCGGCACGCAGCGCCGTCACCAGCTCAACTATCAGGAAACCATCAAGAAACTTCACGCTGGCGCCATCGGCGACATCAAGGCCATGCGCGTGTACTGGTGCGGCGGCCTGCCCTTCTCCCACGAGCGCAAGCCGGACTGGAGCGAACTCGAGTACCGCATTCGCAACTGGTACGCCTACTGCTGGGTCTGCGGTGACAGCATCGTCGAGCAACACGTTCACAATCTGGATATCGCGTGCTGGGTGTTGCAGGCCAACCCCGTCAAGGTCTTCGCATCCGGCGGCCGCGCGTGGAAGACGGACGACCCCATCTACGGCGACATGTACGACCACTTCTCCTGCGACTACGAGTTCCCCAACAACGTTCACGTCACCAGCCTGTGCCGCCACTGGGGCAAGGCCGACGGCGGCGTGTTCGAGGAAGCCTTCGGCACGAACGGCGTAAGCAAGTGCAACGACATGATGGACAGTGCGCCCGAGAAGATGGTCGACCCGTATATCCAGGAGCACACCGATCTTGGCAACGCCATCCGCGGCGTAGACCCGTACATCAATGAAGGCGTCCAGGTCGCGCACAGCACTATGGTCGCCATCATGGGCCGCATGTCGGCCTACACCGGCAAAGCGTTGACCTGGGACGAGGCCCTGAACTCGGAACTCAGCATCGTGCCGGAAGAATGGGACTTCTCCCTGCCGTACCCGGTCGATCCGGTTCCGCGTCCGGGCGTGTAGCACCGTGAAATGAGTGATTCATCGCCCGGCAGGTTCCGATCCTGCCGGGCGATTCATTTGTGGGGACGCAAGAATTCAGGACAAAGGATTCAATCGTGAAACGTTATCTTCCGTGCATCGCATTGCTCGCCGCTTTCGCCGCCCAGGCACAGGAGCCCGCGGATATCCAACACACCATCGCCGCCATCGAGCAGGACCGGTTCCACGGCTGGCCGGCGAACAATGGTGCGTGGCACTGGGGCGACGAAATCCTCGTGGGGTACACGCAGGGAGATTTCACCACCCGCGACGGCCACAACATCACCGGCATTCAGGAAAGTGAGTTCGCCCGCAGCCTGGACGGCGGCGAAACCTGGGAAATGTTCGACCCTGAGAACTTCCTGGACGACGAGAACATTCAATGGCTACCCAAAGGCAAGAAGAAGCTCGAAGCGCCCATTGATTTCACCAATGAGGGTTTCGCGCTGCGGGTCTTCGCCACGGGCTACCATGGCAACGACGATCCCGAAGGCGGCTTCTACTACTCCTACGACCGCGGGGCGACTTGGAACGGCCCCTATTTCCTGGGCGAGATTAACCAGCACCCGGAACTCGCGGGCCAGGAACTCACTCCGCGAACGGACTACATCGTGATGGGTCCAAGCGAATGTTTCATCTTTATCACAGCGAACGTGTCCGGGGGGAGCCGGGTCGCCTGCATCTGCACGAAGGACGGCGGAATGACCTTTGATTTCGTCAGTTGGGTTACCCCCGCGACCGACGAGTTTCGCGCCATCATGCCGAGCACCGTCCAGTTGTCAGACGAAAAGTTCCTGCTCACCTTTCGCAAGATAAACACCGACAAGTCTGTTATGGAAAGCACGATCGACGCATACGTATCCGAGGATCGCTGCCAGTCGTGGCGCTATCTCAGTACCGTGAAGGAGATCAAGACCAACTCCAATCCGCCCGCGCTGGTCCGCCTCGTAGATGGCCGCCTGTGCTGCATCTACGGCGACCGCGACACCGGCAAGATGTGCGGCAAATACAGCAACGACGACGGCGCCACGTGGGGCGACGAGTTCGTCATCCGCGAAAGCTACCAGAGCGAGGATGAGTGGGCGGACATGGGCTACCCTCGCCTCGTGCAACGGACCGACGGCAAGCTGGTTGCCCTGTACTATTGGGCCTCGCCCGAACACCCGCAGCAATACATCGCGGCGTCGATTTGGACGCCATAGCCGGAAATTCGTGCAAGCGAGACCGTCACTTCTTGGTTGCCATGTAACTTGTGATCAGGCACTTGTAAGACGGCAGATGGTTTGAGAAAAGTGCGCCCAATCCTTCCACGTCGTTCCGCCAGTCGCGGTGTAACTCGCACGCGACGGCAAACCAGGTCATCAGTTGGGCGCCTGCAGCTTCCATCCGCGACCAGGACGCCTCACGGGTCGTCATGTTGAACGTCCCCGATGCATCGGTCACCACAAAGACTTCATACCCTTCTTCCAGGGCCGAGAGTGTGGGAAACGCCACGCATACCTCCGTCACGATGCCCGCGATGATGAGCTGTTTCTTTCCTGTCGCTTTGACCGCATTCACGAAGTCTTCATTGTCCCATGCGTTGATGTCGCCCGGCCGCGCAATGAACGGTGCGTCCGGAAATAACGCCTTCAACTCGGGCACGAGCGGGCCATTCGGACCGTCCTCGAAACTCGTGGTCAGGATCGTCGGCAGGTTGAAGTACTTGGCACAGTCGGCCAGCGCGAGCACGTTGTTCATGAAATCATCCGGGGAAAAATCGTGCACCAGATTGGTCAACCCGGATTGATGATCGACAAGCAACACGGCAGCGTCATTCTTCTCCAGTCGGCGATAGTTGAAGCTCATGACCTTTGCTCCTTGCAAGGGTTCGGGTCGCAGAGTTGTCCCGTTGAAGCCCGGATTGGGCCACAAGATTGGAACGACTTGCACCATTGCGTTGACAGCATGCAGCGAACAGCTTACACTGGAGATTAGTTCCATAAGTGCATTTTGTCAAGTATGTACTATGTTGTAAGACAGTTACTTAAAGGATACTGATAATCCCCATGGCACGGCCGGGTCCAAAATCCGTAAGCTGCCCCGTGGAAACGACGCTCCAAGTCGTAGGCGGGCGATGGAAAGTGCTGATACTCCATTACTTGTTTGACGGGACGTTGCGCTTCGGAGAACTCCACCGAAAGCTGCCCGGGATTTCCCATCGCACGCTGACCAAGCAGCTACGCGAACTCGAAGCGGACGGCGTCATCCGCCGAAAGGTTTACTCTGAGATCCCTCCCAAGGTGGAGTACTCGCTCCTGCCACTTGGCCGGAAGCTTGAAAAAGTACTTCAGGCGATGCACAAGTGGGGGGAGGAGTACGAGAAACAGAAGCTGCACAAGCCTACAGGAATTGGGCGGAAGCGTTGACGTAAGCGGCGTGCTGCCCGCGTAAAGGTAAAACTTGGGAGTGGTATCCATGCATCGACGAGATTTCCTGATCGCTTCTGCGACCGTTGCGGCCGTCGCCGCCGCGCCGCGCGTTCACGCTCAACCGTCGGGCGCAGTGGGCTCCTTCGCCGAACTGCCGCTCAAGCTCGCAGTGCAACCCCAGTTCTTCCTCGGCACGTTGGACGAACAACTCGAGGCTGCCGCTGCCTGGGGTTTTCCCGCGTATGCGTGGCACAACCCGGAAGGCGATTTGGACGCAATCCGGCGCAAGGCCGACAGTCTCGGGCTCGCCCTTTGCTGCATCCGCGGCTGTGGCCGCATCGAGCCGGGCTTCATGATGGACCCGGCCCAGCATGACGCGGTCGCGGACGAGTTCCGCCAACGCATCGGCATGGCGAAACAACTGGGAACCCGCCAACTCATCGGCCTGACTGGAAACGCCCGCGACGACATCTCCTACGTCGAGCAGATGGATCGTGTAATAGAGTGCTTGAAACGCCTGGCGCCGATCGCCGAAGAGAACGACGTCGAAATCATCATGGAGGCCCTCAACCCCCTCGTCGATCACAAGGGCTTTTTCCTGACCCGCACGGATCAGACCATGCAGATCCTCGACGCCGTCGGAAGCCCGAGCATAAAGATGCTCTTCGACATCTACCATCAGCAGATCACGGAAGGCAACGTTATCCGCAACATCCGCGAGAACATCGACCGCATCGGCTTGTTCCACGTTGCCGACAACCCCGGACGCAAAGAACCAGGAACGGGCGAATTAAACTACACGAATATCTATAAGGCGATCTACGACACAGGGTACACAGGCTACGTCGAACTGGAACACGGCAAGGCAGGGACAGTGGAAGATGCGCTGAACGCAAACCTCGCCTGCTTTAACTGGGCCTGAACGGCAATGGAGTTATCCCTTAACGGGTCTTCTTGGGATCCAAATCCCCGCGCTCTTTGAGAAAGACAACTACACCGGGCGAGATGCCGTGCTGTTCCAACGCGGACGCGACCTGCTCCACCGGAGCCCCGGCGTTCTCGGAGAGTACGCGGCGGATCGTTGCGCGATCGCGGTCGATCAGAATGCCCAACAGCTTGCGCCGCAGCTCTCCGGCATGCTCGACGGATCGGGATAACCCCCGGATTTTATTGCGCACCTTCTGTTTGGCCGTTTCGTCGAGTTCAGGGTTGCGCAACGTCTCCTGCATGGTGCCGCGGGCGTAGGTTGCATTGCGGTAGATGCCCCGGATCATGGTGAACGCGGCATCGAAATCCTCGCACCGGATCATGAGATCGATAAGCAGCGAGATGCCGTTCAAATGCGCTTGCGGATCGTCGAACGTCGCATCGCGTGAGACCGCCTTCTCAAGATAGCCGATGGCCATCCGCATGGCCTCAACCTCGTTGGCCGGGGCGAGCGGCCAAAGAGACTTGACCGAGGCCAGGAATTCCTGTGTCGTACCCGTCCCGGTACCCTCGATCTCCACGCCGGTTCTGCATAATTCCTTCAATCGATACAGCTCTGACACCTGCGCTTCAAGCAGCTTCTCAATGCGGTCCCGATGATGGCGATACGGATTGATTGCACCGGGTGCGGTTTCGCGATCCGCCGCGTCAAGTTGCACCGCCAGGACCTGACTCGCCTTCTGCCACTGGTGGAACAACTGCTGCAGGTGACCGTCGTACGTCTCCAGCGCGGCCACGGTGTCCCGCCGCATGGGATTCTTGACCTCTTCCCCTTGCGCTGGGCCCTGCTCGCGGAACAACCACGCGATCCGAAGCAACAACCGGCCAATCTTAAGATCATCTTGCGCGTCGTCCGGCAGCAGCAATTGAACGTAGGCGGCCAGGTAGTGAAGGGAAAGTGCATCACGGAAATGGATATCGCCGTAGTTCAGATTTCTGCCGAGAAAAACCAGAATTTCTTTGTCCCGGTCGGTAAGCCGCGAATACGCCCGCTCGACCAATGGATGGAATTGGTTCTCACGGGGGTTTTTGAACACCGTGGTCACGTCCGTGAAGTAACAATGAGGACAGTGATACAGGTAGTAGTACGCGGGATTGATTGGTTTCACCCGGTCGTTAAGCCATTTGTAGTGCAGAATGTGGCCATCGGTCTCCCGCTCGCCTTCGGCGAACATGCGCAAACGGAAGTGGGGCTGGTCGTGCGCTTCGTTGCAGATAGGGCAATCGACCGGTTTGTAAACAAAGGGTGAAACGCCGTCGGTCATCGTATCGAATCCAGAGCGTTGATCGATGGATCGTCTTGCAGAATGACGATAGGGATGAGTGTATCATATCTTGGCTCATACACTGCAGGTATTGAACAAGGGAATCGGCGAAAAGAATGCGACTCCAGCCAGGTGATTTAGTTTGGGTTGCAGCGCTACCCATTTACGCGCTCGCAACCACCGCCCGGCATGAGGCGAGCCACGCAGTGGCCGTGTGGATGCGCGGCGGTAGAATCACGCGTTTCGTGTTCTGGCCAACCTATACCGGCGAGCGGGGCTTCCTGTGGGGATACGTGACCTTCGATGGCCCTGCGGCGCGGTCCATTACCGCGGCGCCGTACGTCTGCGACCTGCTAACGTTCGCGATCTTCTTCCCGCTTTGCGGGTTCGCGGCGATCGCACCGCACGCACTCTGGCTGAATCTTGTCGTGCTGGGGGTGCTTTCCCCCTTGGCCAACTCGGGATACAACTACGTGCGCGGGTTCTTTCGACCCAATGATGTGTACGAACTCCGGCAGGCAACTTCACCCGCGCTCGTGCATGCCTACTTCCTCGTCACGATTGGCTTGTACGCCGGGGGATTTGTCGCGTTGGCCCTCGGCCGCTGAAGGGCTTTCGTCAACGCAGGCCGAGGACGTCTTGCATATCGTACAGCCCCGGCTTCGCGTCGAGCACGAACCGCGCGGCGCGCAGCGACCCGCGCGCGAAGTTATCGCGATTGTGCGCGCGATGGGTCAACTCAATGCGCTCCCCTTGTCCGATGAAGTAGACGGTGTGATCGCCGACCACGTCGCCTCCGCGTACGGCATGCATGCCAATCTCGGGCTGCGGCCGGGCGCCAACCATCCCTTCCCGGCCGTGGACGGTATTCTTCCCGTAATCCAACCCCAGCGCTTCGGCAGCGCGCTCAGCCAGCCGCACGGCGGTGCCGCTCGGGCTGTCTTTCTTCTGATTGTGATGGGTCTCCACGATCTCGACGTTGTAGTCGAGTCCGAGGATTGAAGCGACTTCGCCGGTCAGCTTGAACAGGAGATTCACACCGACGCTCATGTTCGGCGCGTGCACGATGGGAATCGTGCGCGACAGGACCTCCAACTCGGCCTTCTGGGTATCGTTCAGACCCGTGGTCCCGATGACGGCCGGTTTCCCCGCCGCCGCCGCCGCGCTCACATTGCCGATGCATGCTTCGGCGACCGTAAAATCAATGAGCACATCGGATGCCGCAAGTTCGGCGGCGGCGTCGCTCGACACACGGACCGTGCGCGGCTTCCCCGATTCGCACCCAATGAAGAGTTCGGAGCCGGAGACCTGCGGAACGTCTATCGCG
>CAZWDH010000015.1:5584-42801 GCA_964632865.1 uncultured Nitrospiraceae bacterium | reverse complement strand
CCCACCGCCCATCGAGTCCTTCACGCTCGTCCGTGCGGATGATTAGGCGTTCCGCGTCATCCGCGGGGTCTCCCGAAACGTATTCAAACTCGGGACGCGTTTCCTCGCGTATCGATGTGGGTTTCCACTCAGCAGACGCGCCAGGTACCGCCTGGAGAGCCAATGTCAACGTAATGAACACGGTCAGGATGTGGATTCTGAGTGTCGTTCTCATGATTGGTCTTCCGAGGTTGCAGCGAGTGTTTGCGCCACGATAGACGGCTTCTGGCAGCCAGTCAAACCGGATGCTTCCGACCAAATCGTTTGACAGAAGGGTAGGTGATGGTCCCACAATGCGCCATGGAGTTGGGTTCCCGCTTCCGCATGTCAGCCAACCCGGGTTGTCGTTTTAATACATTGTTAGTCCTGATCACTGCAATCGTCATGACAACACTTGGCACGATCCTGCTTCGCTCCTGGACCGGGCGATGTGTACTGTATGGGACTTCTCAAGCGCATTTCGCAGCGGCGACTACTTGTGCGTATTCTTTTGAACAGTCCGCCGCGAAGATTCTCAGCGACACGGAGGCGAATACGTTACGCGAGCTCGTCAAAGAACCGGAGACGCTCAATGCCGGCCTGCCGGACCAAGTCATTGCCCGACATACCAAATTCGTGCAGGAACTGTTCACGAAAGGGTTCAACGCCGATGCCGGCCTCAAGTTCCACGTGCGGAATCGCCTTCAGCCGATGTACGAGGCCCAGACCTTGGACCCCTGGGGGAACCCGTACCTGTTCTACATTCCCGACGGCGACGCGATCCGTCAGTCGGAAGTGGAAAAACTGATCGCTGAAACCTATGGTGAATCCCAACCTCGCCTCATCTACGTGATCTCCTGCGGCCCTGACGGACAGGTTCAGTGGCCGTTAGGACAGGACCTCAACGAAGGCGTAGACCTTGCGCACCCCGTAAGCGACGACATCACGAATCTCCGCGGGCTTGATCCCTAATCCGCACCAACCTTCCGCTGCTAACGTTCTGGTATAATACAGGTAACCAAGGGAGTGGCCGCGACGTGTCGGACGTCGAATCTAAGAAGCTGCCCGAGTCCTCCTCGAAGCCGGACAATTTCGACGTTGGCCACATTGTCACTGGGGTTCTCATTTTTGCGTTGATCGTTATCCTCATTGCTTTCTTGGTCCCCACGAACGTACATGGAAGAAGCCGGGAAGTCCGGGCGTATTCCGAAATCAAGGGGTGCGAACTGGCCTTGACGAAAGTTCTCAGCGATGCCGGAGTTTCCGATTTGCGCGACCTGTTCTCGGATCCAACTGCTCTGGACGGCCCCACGGATTTCGAGACCCTGTCCCGGCATACCGATGCCATCTATGCCCTGCTCCAGAATGGGAAGAACGTGTCCCTTGACCTTAGCCCGGACATACGGAATCGTCTTGGTTCATCTTACATGGTCTTGAAGGCCGACCCATGGGGGCACCGTTACGTCTTCTATATGCCTTACGGCCATGGCGACGACGCGAACGCGCTGGATCGAGAGTTCCTTGATACCTACATGACACCTCTTGAATCGTCGGATTCGGAGGACTCGCCATCGCGCTTTTGGCGTACAGATCCGCTGATATACATCGGATGTCGTGGCGAAGACGGTTCGCTTGAACTACTCGACACCGAAACCTCCTACGATGGCCGAACCGTTGTTGATGACATCTCCAACCTACGCGACGGTATTCCCGCGGCATATCACTAGCAGTTGAGTGACGTAGCGGTCGTGCGCACGAACCGGCAAAGCAACCCCCAAAGTCTTTTGGAGGGGGTCCGGGGGAACCTTTTATTCTGAGAAAAGGTTCCCCCCCCTCTCTTCTCTAACCGCGCGCCAGCGCCTTCCGCAGTGGCAATACTTCCGGCGGGGTGCCCGTCACTGCGAACAGGGCATTCGCAATCGCCGGCGCGATCGCAATCATCGGTGTCTTGCCCGCGCCGACCGACGGCAGATCGGGACGGTTCAACAACACCACGTCAATCGGCGGGACGTCCTTAAAACGCGGCACCGCGTAGTCTTTGAAACGCGGGTTCAGGATCGCGCCGTTTTCAAACTCAATGACTTCGCTGAGCGCGCCGCCCAGGCCCATGACGATGCACCCTTCCACCTGCGCGCGCAGGTTCTTCGGATTCTGAATCGCCCCGCACTCAAACGCCACGCACACGCGTTTCACGTCGATCTTCTTTGCTGCGGTATCCACTGCGACCTCCGCGCAGGTCGCCACGTACGAGCCCTTCTCCGTTCCGCACGCGATCCCGCACGCCTTCGTGTCGCGATTCGCCCATCCAAACGATTCCGCCGCCGCGTTCAACACGCGCTTCAACCGATCTTCCCGCAGGTACCGCATGCGGAACGCAACGGGATCTTCACCCGTAGCCACAACGATCCGATCGATGAACGCTTCCCGCGCGAAATTATTCGCCGGCGCTGCCAGTGCGCGATACGAGCCCTCCCGCAACGGCGATTCGCAGGGCTGAAACCGTATCCGCTGATTGGGAAACGCATAGGGACACTCAAGACCGGACCCGCCGGAATTGTAGTTGGTGAAATCCCACGCCGTGACCGCACCGTCCCCATCGATGGCCGCAGCCACCTCCAAAACCCCCGCCGGCCGAAAGTACGCCCACGTGAATTCCTCTTCCCGCGTCCATACCAGTGAGACCGGTTTCTCGACCGCTTTCGCGAGCCGTGCCGCCTCGACCGCCGCGTCCCCCCGGTGCTTTCCGCCGAATCCGCCACCGCAGTCCGGCTGCAGCACCCGCACTTTGTCCTCGGAAATACTGAACGCCTCGGCCAACTCGTCCCGAACCCCAAACGGCACCTGCGTCCCCGTCCAGACCGTGAGCTTACCGTCCGCCCATTCCGCCACCGCCGCGCGCGGCTCCAGCGGCGCATGTTGGATATACGAAATCCCGTACGAGCCTCGAAGCGTCTGCTTCGCATTTGCAAACGCCAATTCCACGTCGCCGTCCATCTGCTCCCGCGCACGGCTCCGTCCGGATCCTTCCTGCGTGTTCTGCTTGAGATATTCGAACAACGTCGCACTGGACGGGTGCGGCGCGGTTTCCCATTGCGCCGTCTTCGCCAAGGTCTCGAGCGCGCGCTGCGCCGCAAAACTCGTGGGCGCGGTCAAACCAACGAAATCGCCATCACGGACCGCTTGCACGCCGTCCATCCCATCGACAGCCTTCATGTCGATAGATGCCAGCGTCGCCCCAAAAGACGGCGGCCGCAGTATCTTGCCATATACCATCCCCGGCCGGCGCATATCCGACGGGTACCGGTGCGCGCCGGTCACAACATCCCGCGAGCCCGTCTTCACAGTCGGCGTCCCGAGAACGGTCCACGCATCCGGTGGGGTCAACTCCGCGTCTCCGCCTTCCGCCCGCGCCAGCGCACTGTTCACGTCCGTCGCCGCGGCGACCAACTCCGCCAGCGTCATCCGTTTTCCAGTCGTGTGCTGAATGACGCCATCGGCCACCGTAGCGCCGTCCGTTGAAACACCCCAATGCTCGCACGCGAGTTCGACCAACAGTTCCCGCGCCGCCGCTGCCGCGCTACGAACCGTGGGAATCGTGCGCGGCGTCGTCTGGCTTCCGTAGGTGCCGCCGTCATCCGGCACTTGGTCCGTATCGCCCATAACGAGCACGACGTGGTCGAGCGGCACATGCAACTCCTCCGCCGCCGCTTGTCCGATCTGCGTCCGCGAACCCTGACCGACTTCCACCTTGCCCGTATAAACCGTCACGGTGCCATCTGCATCAATCCGAAACCGGCTCACGCCAGGCACGCTCTGCCCTGACCGCCGCTGGGCAAAACTGATGCCGCCCGCCGACGTAATCAACAATCCCGCGCCGACCACCTGCACGAATGCGCGGCGCGACAGACTAAACGTATATCGAGGGCCTTCGCTGAACTCGTAGCGTTCCGGTTCCGTATCTCGCAGTTCCGCCTTCATCACGCTTTCGCCTCCTGCATCGAACTCGACGCGGCTTCAACCGCGTTGACGATGTTCACGTAATTGCAGCAGCGGCAGAGGTTCCCATCCATAAACTCCACGATCTCTCCGCGCGTGGGTTTCGGATTGTGCTCCAGCAGCGCCACCGCCGTGAGGATCATCCCCGGCACGCAGTAGCCGCACTGCATCGCCCCCTCCGCGATGAACGCCTCTTGCACCGGATGCAAGGTCTCGCCTGTAGCAAGCCCCTCGATCGTGATCAGGTCCTTGCCCTGAACCTTCGCAATCGGCACCTGGCACGACGCGAGCGGCCGTCCATCCACGAGGACCGTGCAAGACCGGCAACTCCCTTCACCGCATCCGTATTTGGTACCTGTCAAATTCAAATCCTCCCGAAGAACATCCAGGAGCGGCCGTTCGGGAGCGGTCTCCACGGTCTGATCGGCGCCGTTTAGGGTAAACGTGATGGTCGCCATAGCAACTCTCCATATACCAGGTGGGGAACAGCCCCTTCATTCTAGGGAGACTTTCTCGTTCCGGCAACCCCCTTGGCGGGGCTTCACCGCGCGCGGCCCGCGGAACTCGGACCGGCCGGCCGGGGTTCCACAGGTGGTGCGGCATTGAACTCTGCAGCCGCAGGTGCACGAATTCCCATAAGGAGAACGCAAGATGACTCCGTACCTTCGATACACGCTGCCCCGTAGTCTCACCGTTGCCTCAGTACTTGCGGTAGCGGCCACATTCCCACTTTTCGCGGAAGCGCAAGGGGTTGGCGCTTCACGCCTTTCCGATGCCGACCGGGAGGCCGCATGGACCTTGCAGGCGAAAGGCGTTGCCGCCAGTCTCGACCTCACCATGGACGAAGCGGTCAAGCTGAGCGAGGTCTACAGCGCAAGCCGGTCGAGCCTCGAAGCCTCCGTCGAAAAGTTGGCGGATTCCGGCGAGCGCGGCCCGGGCCGTTTCGAAGCCTACCGGAAAGCCGCTGACGAAGAACGGGCCAAATTGAAGACCGAACTGGCGGAGTTTCTCTCGCCGGAGGCGGCCGAGAAAGCCACCGCAACCCTCGGCACCTTCAGCCGTCAGTGGGACCGTATGGCACATACCATCGCCGGGTTCGGGCTGGAAGAAGAGAAGCGTAACAAGGCCCTCGAACTCGTCGCGGGGTACGTCGTCGAATCGGACGCGGCCATGCGCGAAGCCTTCGCACAACAGGATTGGCAATCCGTGCGGACCAAGGTTCAAGAATCCAAATCGACTCTCGACTCCTCCCTCGCCGAGGTAATGACCGAAGATCAATTGGCGTCCTGGAAGGAGGCGACTACATACCGCGGCGGCCGAAGCGGCGATGAAGGCCGCGGCGACCGTCGCGGTGACCGGCGCGACGATGAAGACGAGGACCGGAATGAGGGCTAAGTAGCGCCGGACAACCCTTCACGGTGTTTCAAAATCCGGGCCGGAACCACGGATTTGCCGTTCCGGCCCGGAATCATTGACCCTCCCACTGCGTTTCCTTAGAAACCGGAGATGCAGATCCATTTGCGAGGGCGGAGGAACGATGGGAAAGTCGCATACGATTCAGAGACGCGTGTTTCTCGAACGTGTCGCTTTGAGCACTGCCCTCTTTGCGGCCCCAGGCGCCTTCGCGGAAGCCCTTACGCTGACCCCGCGCCAGACCGAAGGACCCTTCTACCCCGACCACCTACCACTGGACCGCGACAATGACCTCATCATCCTCGGCGACTCCACGACGCCCGCGGTCGGTGAGATCACGCATCTCAGCGGAAGAGTGCTCGACGCCAAAGGCAACCCCGTCAACAAAGCCGTCGTGGAGATCTGGCAAGTGGATAACAACGGGGTGTATATCCACTCGGCAAGCCCCGGGCAGGACCGCTCGGACCCTCACTTTCAAGGTTTCGGCCGCTTCGAAACCGGGTCCACCGGCGAATACCGCTTCCGCACCATCAAACCGGTACCCTACGCGCCCGGTAGTTTCCAGCGGACCCCACACATCCACGTGGCTGTAGCGGTCCCGGGTCACGAAACGTTCACGACCCAATGCTACGTAAAGGGACACCCCATGAACGCGCGCGATGGGATCCTTCAATCCGTCCCGGAAGGCAAACCCCGCAACGCCGTGCTCGTCGAATTCATACCGATACCCGAATCCACGACAGGTGAACTTGCCGCCCAATTTAATATCGTGCTTGGGATTACGCCCCGCGACAGTTCACGTTAACCCTCCCCGCAATTCAAAACCCGCCCAGATCTCCACAACGAGGATTGGTCTGCATAGCTGGCTCAACTCTTGCACGCTCCATGGAGGTACGCGAATCCACGTGTAGAAAGGAGACACTATGAATTGGGATCAGATTGAAGGCAATTGGGGCGTGTTCAAAGGCAAACTCCGCGAGAAATGGGGCGACCTGACCGACGATGAACTGGATCAAATGAAGGGCCAGCGCGATCGGCTGCTTGGAACGATTCAAGCCAAGTATGGCGAATCCCGCGAGCAAGTCGAACGCGAAATGTCCGAATTAGCCGATAGATTGTAGTAATCGGCATCGAATACCCTACCGGCGTCACGTCGAAATCAACGGCGTGGCGCCGTTTCATTGTTTCGCGTAGCGGCTCCGCCCGCTCAAATCGACGCGACAAGAAGCGGAGCGCCCGCCGGTTCTGGGAGAACCGGCGGGCACGCCACAGCGGGGTTGGGGGGGAGTGAGGTTCTATTAAACGCTCCGGCCAGCCTTTATGGTCAGCGAGGCGTCAGGTTTCCTTAAGTTCCGCAGATAGATTCTCCAACGCGTCGCCCAACTCGTCCAGTCCTTTCCGAACCGCTTCCACGGCGACTGCCATCGTTTCAGCGGACGACTTTCTGAGATCTTCAATGTCTTTCGCAATGGCGTCACGGTCCGTTCTCAATTCACCCAACGCATCGTTGAGTTCGTCTCCAGCATCCTCGCCCATTCGACGCAACGCCTCGGCAGCGTCATCGATTCGCGCGCTCAATTGGTCCAGCTCTTCGTTCAACTTTTCGCGCGCCGCAACGTGGTCGATCGCCGCGAGGCCTTCCACATCCGGCGTCGCGTCCGAACCTTCATCTACCACTTCTTCCTGCATTGCGCGCGTGTCTTCGGCCGCGTCCGAACTCGTTCCACCGGCGTCGTCGCGATCCGGTTCGCTGTACTGGCACCCGACCGCCAAAATCGCCACCGAAGCACTCGTTATTAGCGTCATGATGTGTCGCATGCTGCAACCTCCAATTCGAGGTGCTTAGGGAGAGCGCAATTCATGTGCCAATCACAAACCGTTTGTTTTCCATCGGTCCATTTTGGGGATGGCATGGGATTTATACAGACTGTAACTCTTCTACACGATCCCCGCCCCGTGCACGCGCGAAAGTCCGCAGTATTGGCGAGAATCACACCACGAATTCTTGGCACACGGCTTGCACCTTCCCTTCCGGTGACAGCAAACACAGCAACGTGTGAAGGGAGGTTCCCTATGCTTTATTGGGCTTTGGTGTTCTTCATCGTGGCTTTGGTGGCGATGTTGTTCGGATTTGGCGGCATCGCGAGTGCGGCCGCTGGCATTGCCCAGATCCTGTTTTATGTGTTCCTGGTGCTTTTCCTCGTCTTCCTGATCAGTGGACTGATTGGAAGACGCCCGGTGGTTTAAGGCGCACTACTTGTCCGACGTGGACTAGGGTCCGCGATTCGCACATACGTGCTACGGTGTCGGTTGTCCGCAATAGAAAGGACGGCGAACATGGAAAACAGAATCATCGGATTGTTGAAGAGAGCAGGCGTAATCAGTCTTGCCGTTGTGCTTCTCGCATTGAGCGGCTGCAACACCATCCGCGGTTTCGGCGAGGACGTCGAAGAAGGTGGAGAAGAGATCCAAGAGCACGCCGCTGACGCGCAATCCTAGCCGCGGTATGCGCGACGCGATCGCCGGAAACCACTACCGGTGATCTCGAAATACTCAACAATGGGGCCATTCCGTACGACGTGCTGTCCAACGGGATGGCCTTCCTCGTTGCCTCGCCATCGAATCGACCTCGCTCATTCGCCAGGCTTGAACTGGTGCTCGTAGTACCCGTCATTTAGCGAATGAATCAACTCTCTCGACTCGGCCAGGTCAACTTCCAACAGTTCCCGCATTGAAACGAACCCCCGAAACCGTTTCTCGCGATCGATCACGGCAAGATGCCGGAACTTCTTGTTGAGCATAAGCGCCTTCGCTGCGTGGTGTGAATCCTCAATGGAAACAGAGACAACATCCCCGGTCATCACATCGCGAATCCGCGTGGTTTGCGAATCGCGTCCTTCGGCAACCACCCGCCGAACTACATCCCGCTCCGAAAACACGCCGACTACTGCGCCGTCCTCGCACACCGCAACCGCCCCCACACCCTTGGTTGCGAGGTACTCGACGACTTCCCGCACCGTTCGTTCCGGCTCAACGAAGTACGGCTCCCGGTTCCCGATGATTTCGCCAACCGTTTTCATCCCTGCACCCTCCATCCCATGCGGTTCCTTGCTGTTACTAATTCTAGCACAGTGTTCGGACGGTGGGGGTTGAAAATGAGTTATGCATACTGAACAAATGTCATTTATAAAAATCGCTTGATTTTTATATGATTCCGATGTATGCTCTTCGTAAGCTGTGTGGGTCTTAGCTGCTTGGAGGTCGCCTATGATACTTCCCGCTCCCTAATTAACCTTCTTTAATCACATCGGTTAGCTCTCAAAAAAAGAACCGGGCCTGCCGGCTGAAATCCCTCGGATCGGCAAATCTATCGGGATTTCCCGCGCGACAGGCCCAGCAGGAGACACCTATGAAGACGAACCGTGGATTTACTCTGATCGAACTGCTGGTCGTCATTGCCATTATAGGCATTTTGGCCGCGATTCTGCTACCCGCCCTCGCCCGCGCTCGCGAAGCCGCACGCCGGGCCAGCTGCCAGAACAACCTCAAACAATGGGGGCTGGCCTTCAAAATGTACGCGTCCGAGAGCAACGGCGAGCAACTCCCCAAGATGCAGACTTCTTGGGAACCAATCGTCAACTGCGATACCGGCGCATTGGTCGCTCCCGCCCAGCCTTTCGTCGGCGCGCCGACACACTGGCTCAACCCGCAGATGTCCGACATCTATCCCGAATACCTGACCGACCCCGCGATCATGGTATGTCCTTCCGATTCTTCCCTAAGTCCGGAGGACTTCAACAACCCCGTTACCGGTGAGAGCGAAATCCATCGCGTGTGTTTCGCGCCCATCCCGGGTCCTCCCTTCAGCCAGTTCTCCAACGACCGCGGGTTGCCCTTGGCCGACGAGAGCTACTGGTACAGCGGGTACATCTTCGACCGGGTCGGGCCCGAATACCCCACGGAGCCAATCTCCACGCTCTCCACGGCCGCCACCGGCGACGGTCCCGCCCAGTTGGTCTGGGGAATCGCCATGGCCATCGGCGACTTCTTCGCAGGCAACGCCGGCGCCGACATCGATCTCAGTTCGATCAGCCCGGGAAATGGCAACGCCGCCGGCGACACCATCTTCCGTCTCCGTGAAGGCATCGAACGCTTTCTCGTGACCGACATCAATAACCCCGCTTCCAGCGCCCAGTCTCAGAGCGAAGTCTGGATCATGACCGACCGGTTAAGCACCGTTCCCAGCGAGTACAACCACGTTCCAGGTGGCTCCAATGTGCTCTACCTCGACGGTCACGTCGAATTCGTGAGATACGAACAAGCCGTGCCGGCCCTTCCGGGCGTCGCCCGCGTGTTCGGTCAGCTCGACGAGCACGGCAGCTAAGCCTCTCCAATCGGAAAAAGGAATCCGCCAATGAATCGCAAATCCATAACTGCATTCACCATTGCCGTCCTCGCACTCGGTGCGGGGGCGGCCCCCCTTGCCCTCGCGGCCGAGACGCGAATCGTCAGTCTCGACGCCGGCACGACCGAAACCCTCTATGCCCTCGGCGTGGGCGATCGAGTCGTCGCCCGCGATTCCGGCTCCACTTATCCGGAAAGCGCCCAGTCCCTGCCCGTCATTAGCGACGGGCATCAGATCAATGTCGAGGCCGTGCTCGCGGAACGGCCAACCCTCGTGATCGGCCGTAACCGCGCCATGAGCGGTCCCGGCATGCACCTCCTCGAGCAGGCGCACGTGGACGTCGTCCGTTTGCCTGACGAGCCTGGCGTCGATATTGCCAAAGAGCGCATCGATGTGCTCGGCGAACTCCTCGGCAAACAAGACCGCGCCATTGAACTGAAGAACGCCATCGACAAGGACATGGGCGAACTCGAACGCGCAATCGCTGACATGGGCGATGCGCCAAAGCCAAGCGTCCTCGTCCTCTACCTTCGGCCCGGCATGGCGATGATGATGGGCGAAGACAGCAACGCCGCCGCCATGGTGGCACTGGCGCGAGGCTCCTTCGCGATCCCGGGGCTGGAGGGATACAAGACGCTCAACCCGGAGGCCGTCGTTGCGGCGCAACCCGACGTCATCCTCTGCTATGCGGACGGACTGGAAGCGAGCGGCGGTGTCGATGCGCTCCTCCAACGCCCCGGCATCAAGGAGACCCCAGCCGGAAAGAACAAACGTGTCGTCGCCATGGACGACGTCTTGCTCTCCGGATTCGGTCCCCGTACCGGCGAAGCCGCGCTTACCTTGTGGAAACGGCTCTATCAAGCCCGCGACGCGGTCGCGAAGGTAGAACCATGAAAGTCGCGCGCGCCTATCGCGTTGCGCTAATCGTCCTGGCCGTGGCGCTTCCAGCCGTCATCTGCGTCGCGGCCGGTGCCGGCGCCTATCCGATCGACGCCTTGCGAATCCCCGCGATCCTGTGGGGCCATCTCGAAGACGAAGGGTACCGCATCTTGTTGTACATCCGCCTGCCACGCGTGTTCATCGCGGGTTTGGTCGGCGCGGCCCTGGCTGTCAGCGGCGCTTCGCTGCAAAGCATGTTTCGCAATCCCCTCGCGGACCCGAGCCTCATCGGCGTTACGGCCGGTGCGGGCTTCGCGGTCTCCGCGTGGATCGTTTTTGCACGCGCCTCCGGCCTGCTCGCGGTGTGGGGGCTTCCCATCACCGGCTTCGTGGGCGGCTTGGCCATCGTCTGGATCGTTTGGAGAATCGCCCGTGCCGGCGGCGCCACCCAAATGTCGACGCTCCTGTTGACCGGGATCGCCCTCAATGCCATCGCATTCGCCGGCATCGGCCTCTTCGCCTTTCTCAGCGACGAGGAAGAGCTGCGCGGGATCACCTTCTGGCAGTTGGGCGGCATGACCTCGGCGAACTGGGGATTGGCCTTCGCCGTCGTACCGCCCATCGCGATCGGGCTCATTCTGCTCGTCCCCCTGGGCGGGAAGCTCAATGCCCTCGCCCTCGGCGAACGGGATGCCTACCATCTCGGCGTGCCCGTTCACGCCCTGCAGCGCCGCATCATCTGGGGCGCCGCCTTCGCGGTGGGCGGTTCGGTAGCCGCCGCGGGCGGCGTAGGCTTCATCGGACTGGTTGTGCCACACCTGTTTCGTCTTTGTTGCGGCGCGGACAACCGTTGGCTCCTGCCCTGTGCCGCACTGGGCGGAGCCATCCTGCTCATCGGCGCCGACACCGCCGCCCGCACAGTCGCGCAGCCCGCGGAGATTCCCGTCGGCGTACTTACCGCCATCGTCGGAGGACCGTTCTTCCTCTGGCTGCTCGTACGAAACCGGCGCGAGGCCTTCTATGCTTAGCGCCGATCGCGTGGGATATCGGGTGGAAGGCCGCTGGCTCGTGCGAGACGTGTCCCTGCAAGTCGAACCCGGCGAGTTCTGGGTCATTGCCGGTGCGAACGGTTCCGGCAAATCCACCCTGGTCCGCATGTTGTCCGGCGAACTGCAACCGGCTTCCGGTACCGTGACCCTCGAAGGGACGCCGGTTTCATCGATTGCTGTTGAGGATCTCGCCCGCGTTCGCGCCTGCCTCGCGCAGGAGATGAACACGGGCTTTCCTTTCACCGCATACGAGGTGACCCTCATGGGCCGTACGCCGTGGCGCGGAGGCTGGGCCTTCAGCGCGGAAGACCATCGCATCACCGCCGATGCCATGGGTCGCCTGGGGGTATCCGAACTCGCACAACGGACCTACCCGACCCTCTCGGGCGGCGAGAAACGCCGTGTCGACATGGCCCGCGTCGCGGCGCAACAGCCGCGTCTGCTATTGCTCGATGAACCGACCAACCATCTCGACGCCCTGCACCAAATCGAACTTATGATCTGGTGCAGGCAATTCGCCGACGAGGGCAGATGCATCGTGGCCGTGCTGCACGACCTCAATCTTGCCTCCGCCTACGCCGACCGCATGCTGCTCCTGAACGGTGGCAAGTCAGCGGCCATGGGCGACCCGGAATCGGTGTTGACCCCTGACAACATCCGAACCTGTTTCGGCCTCGAATGCGTGATCTGGCGGCATCCGTCCGGCTGTCCCTGGGTCGTGCCCATTGGATCCGCACATTCCAACACAGAAGAATCCCCCACGTGGGGTCTAGCACCTTTACAACAAGGAGTGACCTTATGACTGCGACTACACATGAGTTCGATCGCGTAACGGAACTGCGCCGCCGCTGGCAGGAGTACCAATCGGAAAACCGCCGCGCCTTTCGCCACGACGCGGCCCACGCCTTCGGCGTCAGCGAAGCCGAACTTCTCGCCGTGGAATGCGGCGACACCGTAACCCGTCTCGACGGCGACTGGCAGGAACTGTTGAAACAATTCAAGAATCTCGGCCGCGTCATGACCATCACGCGCAACGAGCACATCGTCCACGAGCGAAAGGGGAACTACCACCCCGTCAGTTTCCACGATCAGACTGGTCTCGTCCTCGACGAAGGCATCGACCTCCGCCTCTTCATGAAGAACTGGTCCATGGCCTTCGCCGCGCACAACCCCGAAAGCAAAGAATTCAAACGCAGCATCCAGTTCTTCGACGCCGCGGGACACCACATCCACAAAGTCTTCGTCGGCGACGAAGCCGCGGATGCCTTCGACGACATCGTCGGTGCGTTCCGTTCCGTCAATCAGAACCCCCACCAGCCGGTTTCCGCCGTGATCGCCGCGGTTTCCAGCGAACCCGACGAAGCCATCGATGCGAGCGGCCTGCGAGACACATGGGCGAACCTCCAAGACACTCACGACTTCTTTCCCATGCTGAAGAAGTTCAAGGTTGGCCGCACGCAGGCGTTCCGCCTCGTCAGTGAACCCTACGCCGTCCCCATGCCGAAGGATATCTATCGAAACGTCTTCACTCGCGCCGCCGAGACCGAACTCCCCATCATGGTATTCGTCGGCAATCACGGTTGCATCCAGATCCACACTGGCCCCATCGCCCGCCTGTTCGACGTGCCCGGCTGGTTCAACATCATGGACCCCGACTTCAACCTGCACCTCCGCGAAGAGGGCGTGAGCGAAGCCTGGCTCACGCGCAAGCCCACGAGAGATGGCGTCGTCACCGGGATCGAACTCTTCGACGCCGACGGCCGCGATCTCGCCATCATCTTCGGCAAGCGCAAACCAGGCATCCCCGAACTCGAGCAGTGGACCAACCTCTGCAACGAACTCGAACGCGATCACCGGCTGTAACAAACCATCTCTGCCCAGACTCCGGAAAATCGGGATCGCTATCGGTATCGCTATCGATCTGCGATCCCGATTCCCATCTCGAGTTTGAAAACTACTCCAGGTTTAACTACAAGGGGAGTATCCCTTTCCGGCCTGCGTCTTGCTTTCGATGGAATCTCGCGAGTTTCGCGTAATGAATTGTAAATACTCATGTACTATCGCCCAATGCATCTGTACATTGGCCAGAACGCATAGAACGCAAGTGTAACGTGTTCTCTCCTTCTTGCGTTCTCTGCGTTCTTTTGTGGCCAATTCATTTCTTCCCTTTGCATTGGATAAGGAAAAATCTTCTCAACGAATGGAGCTTCGCCCTCTGGCCACACGCCTTGATATCGCCTATTCCAAATCTGAGATCTCAGATTTGAAATCGATACGGGTTCTCAGATCACGATCGCCGTTGCTGTGGACATCGTCTCGATGCTGGAACCGGCAGACCCAGCGCTTATTTCCAGGCGCTGGCCCATCCCTTCCCGTCCTTTGTGCCTCCTGCGGACCGTATTGACGCACCTCCGCCTTCGGCATACAATGGGCCTCGCAAGGCTATCGTCGCATCGGTGCTGCGGCGTCAATATCTGTTCTCTTACGAATTCTCTCGCCAGGCTGTACAGCGATGGAAGTGATATCCCCGCGTCCGCGTGGGGTCGTGTGTTCCGGGCAACATCGGCAACGAGTAGTGCAGAGGAGGCAGAACCATGGCAGGAAATCGAGGGGTTGCGTACATCAAGCCGGGAGTCGTCGAAGTCCAAAACATCGACTACCCCAAGCTGGCGCTCGGCAATCGCAAGTGCGAACACGGCGTCATCCTCAAAATCATCTCCACCAACATCTGCGGCAGCGACCAGCACATGGTCCGCGGCCGGACCACCGCTCCGGAAGGCCTCGTGCTCGGCCACGAGATCACGGGCGAAATCGTCGAAGCCGGGCGCGACGTCGAATTCCTTTCCAAGGGCGACATCGTTTCGGTGCCTTTCAACATCGCCTGCGGGCGATGCCGCAACTGCAAGGAAGGCAAGACCGGCATCTGCCTCAACGTCAATCCTGCGCGCCCCGGCGCGGCCTATGGCTACGTCGATATGGGCGGCTGGGTGGGCGGTCAGGCCGAGTACGTGTTGGTGCCGTATGCGGATTTCAATCTGCTGAAGTTCCCCGACAAGGATCAGGCCATGGCGAAGATTAAGGATCTGACCCTTCTATCCGACATCTTCCCCACGGGCTACCACGGCGCCGTCACCGCGGGTGTCGGACCCGGCACCATCGTCTACGTCGCAGGCGCTGGCCCAGTCGGTCTGGCCAGCGCGGCATCGTGTCATCTACTCGGCGCGGCTTGCGTCATCGTAGGCGACCTGATTGATGAGCGACTCGCTCAGGCCAAGAGCTTCGGTTGCGAAGTCGTCGACTTAAAGAAGAGCGCGACGTTGGCGGAGCAGATCGAACAAATCATCGGCGAACCGGAAGTTGACGCGGCCGTGGATTGCGTCGGATTCGAAGCCCGTGGTCACGGCAGCGACCACTCCACCGAGCATCCCGCGACCGTACTGAACGCCGCCATGGAAGTCACCCGTGCCGGCGGCGCTATCGGCATCCCGGGACTCTACGTGACCGGCGATCCCGGTGCCGTCGACGAGAAGGCCAAGATCGGCATGCTCGGCATCCGCATCGGCCTCGGTTGGGCCAAGTCCCACTGCTTCACGACAGGTCAGTGCCCCGTCATGCGGTACCACCGCCAGTTGATGCAGTGCATCCTGCACGACAAGATCGACATCGCGAAGGCGGTCAACGTGACCATGATCTCCCTCGACGACGCTCCCAAGGGATACAAGGACTTCGACAAGGGCGCCGCGAAGAAATTCGTCATCGATCCGCACGGAATGGTTGCGGCGTAGCAAATCACGCGATCGTCTCGGAGGAGACCGTTCTACCGATCGGTCTCCTCCTTCTTTGAATTTTCGTGCGGATTGCCTGCCGCTTTGGCGATTCCCCGCAACATGCCGGCGAAGACAAATTCGTGAATCGGGTAAAGAGCGTACCAATAGGCCAAGCCCAGTAGCCCGACGGGATCGTACGTAGCCGTTTGCCGGATGACGGTCGATTCTCCCTCTGGCCTTACCTCGAATTGCAGCCATGCGCGGCCCGGCAGTTTCATCTCCGCCGACAACAGCAACCGCGACTCGGGTTCAATCGCCTCCACGCGCCAGCAGTCCACCACATCGCCCACACGCAGATCGGTTGCGTCGCGACGGCCCCGGTGCATCCCCACGCCGCCTACCGCGCGGTCCAACAGCCCTCGAAGTTGCCAGAGCCAATTGCCGTAGTACCATCCAGTCCGGCCTCCGATGCGCTGGATCGGAGCGAAGGCGGAAGCCGGATCGGTGTCGACCGTCACGGTTCGCGAATCGACGATGCGCGAACCAAACCGGACCCCGCCCCAATTGCGTTTCTCCGGTATGGAAGAAAGCGCGTCCGCCCAATGGGTCTGCACGAAAGCCTCATCCTCTTCGCGATGTGCTTCCGCGATCGCGTCGGCAATCCCCATGGGTTTCACCGGAAAATCACGCAACGCCGTCTCATCGCGCACCACGCTGGCCACACAAATGCTGTCGATGAGCTTGCGGCCGACCTGCGCGAACAACGGTGTAACCAAACTCAACCACAGACTGGATAGCCACGGCGTTAACACTGGAACCTTGATGAACAACCGGCGCAACCCGCGGTGCTTCGCGTAGGCACGCATCAAATCCAGATACGATAGCGCGTCCGCGCCCCCGATCTCGTAGATCCGGCTTTGATCCCGGTCCAGGGTGAGCGCTTCCGTCAAATAATCGAGCACGTCTCGAATGGCGATGGGCTGCGCCTTTACCTGCACCCAGCGCGGCGTGATCATGACGGGCAATCGCCGCACCAGCGCGCGGACCAGCTCGAAGGACAGGCTCCCCGCGCCGATCACGATTGACGCGCGAAATTCGACGACGGGTATGGACGACTCCCGCAGGATCTCGCCCACGGCGTGCCGGCTCCGCATGTGCGCCGAACGGTCCGGCGAGTCACTCGCCAGTCCTCCCAGGTAAATAATCTGCGCGACCCCGGCCGCCTCTGCCGCAGCCGAAAAGTTTCGCGCGGCCTCCGTTTCCATCGATTCGAAATCCCCGCGAGCCCCCAGCGCATGGACGAGATAGTACGCGACCGACACGCCTTCCAAAGCTTTCGCAAGAGATTCGGCATCGTTGACATCTCCGAAAACAACCTCGGTATCGCCGTGGAAACGTCCCTCCAGTTCAGCCGGACGCCGCGCCATGCACCGGACGCGACGTCCCGTCTCTTCCAATCGCGTCGCAAGCCGGCCCCCAATATAGCCCGACGCTCCCGTTACGAGAACGACCTCGTTGGTTGGATTCGATACAGCAGACATCCCCTCCGTCCTCTCCTCGTTACAGTCGATACCGCGTTGGTGTATTCAGTATATAGACAAAATGGTCCCAGTCGACGAATACGTCCACCGCCGCCGTCGTGGCTGCGACCATGGAAATCACTACCGGCTTGATATTACCCTTATAGGCATCATGTGCAAGGCGTCACGTATTATTGGGCACGCCAAGGAGCGTGCCCAGTTCCACCGGCTGTTGACCGCGGCCTCAAAGGGCGGGGGACAGGTAGTCCTGTTGTCCGGCGAGCCTGGCGTTGGAAAAACCAATCTCGCCCTCACCTCGCTTTCGGAATGCGGCTTCAATGTGTACCGGGGCCGTGCCATTGAACGGGGCACTGCGGCCTACGGTCCTATCGCGGCGGCGCTACGCGATTGCCTCCGCCAAACCGGCGGGGATGTTCGCGAGTGCGGTCCCCTCTCAAAATACCTGGGAATTCTCCTGCCGGAGTTGGAACAACCCGTCCCGGAGTTGGCGGATCCTGCCGTTCTGGTCGAGGCGATCGCGACGGCCCTTTCGGCCAAAGCGCAGTCGCATCCCATGGCGCTGCTTCTTGACGACCTGCATTGGGCCGACGAATCCACCGTGGATTTGCTGCCGATCCTCGCGGAGCGGCTTCAGGGCGATCCGGTTGCCCTGATCGGAACCTATCGCGACGAGGAAATCGGGCGCGGGCATCCCATCCGAAGGCTCAAGGGCGAGTTGCTTCGTCTGCGCATGCTCCGCGAGATCCCAATCGAGCCCCTCTCGGAGGATGAAACCGGCGAACTCTTGTCGGCACGGTTGGGCGGCAGCGTCGACCAGACGCTGCGGACAATGGTGTTTCAGCGAACCCGCGGATTACCGCTTTATATTGAGGAACTGGCGGACGCGCTGGAACTGGGTTCGTTCATTCGACAAGGTAAACACGGCTTCGAACCCGTGCCGGATAGTACCGTTCCCGTTCCCGCTTCCATTCGAGATATGGTCGCTCTCCGTCTCGAACGTCTTTCCGAGAAGGCACGCGCTCAACTTTATGTCGCAGCGGTCATCGGCGACGAATTCAATCCGGATTTCCTTAAGCAAATGGTCTACGGAGACGATGGATTGAATGAGTTGCTGGATGCAGGATTTATCGCCGAAACGCTCCCCGGCCGCTGTGCTTTCCGCCACACCCTGACACGCGAGGCAATACTTGAAGAAGTCCCCTGGTCCGACCGTCGAAGGCTGCATCGCGAGGTCGCCGAGCAGCTCGAAGGCCGGGATGCGCCCCAGGAGCAAATTGCCAATCACTGGGCCGCTGCGTCGGAACTGGAGCGGGCGCGCCGGGCGTTCCTCGCGGCCGCCGATCGCTCCCACGGCATCCATGCATACCGCGATGCGTACCGGAACTACGAACGCGCACTCGAGACCTGGCCCGTTGGCGATGCGGAGGAGGAACGCTCCGCCGCACTGGAACGACAGGCGACTTGCGCGCAAACGGTCGGCTTGATTACCGAAGCAATTCAAGTTTGGGAGCGCTACACCCAAAGTCCAGTCGTCCAAACCGTCCCGCTGCACCGCGCGCGAGCGTTGCGCGCGATTGCGACTCTGCACGAGTTGCGCGGCGAAAACGCGCAGGCAATCGATACGCGGCTCCAAGCCGCCCGCGCCTTCCAGGAAGCCGGCCTTCCAGCCGAGGCCGTCATAGAGTTGTTGGAACGGACGGAGCGTTACATCATCAATGCCCAACCCACTCCCGCGACCGAAACGGCCCGTGAGGCGCTCCAACTCGCGGATGACGCGCAACGTCCCGATCTCCAGGCCCGCGCCAAGGGCATTCTCGCCTACGCAACGGCCATGCTCGGAAAGATTGAGGACGCGCGCCCATTGGCACACGACGCACTGACCACTGCCTTAAGTCTCAACGCGCCAAACCTGGTCGCGGAGATGTACCGGTACGCTGCCGGCGTCGCGGAATACAGCTCCGAATTCGCCATGGCGCGCGAAGCCTACACGACCGCGCTCAACTACTGCCGCGACCGCGACGAAGACGTGCATACCAACCTCTGCATGGGCTGCATGTCGTACGTCCTCTTCCGGGCGGGAAAATGGCGGCAGAGCCTCGATCTGTGCAAAGAGATCATGCAACTCGAAGAGGGCATCCCGTATCCCGACGCCGTGGCGAAAGGTGTCATGGGAATGATCAAAGCCTATCGCGGCGAACTGAAACCCGCGAAGAAGATGATTGCAGAATCCAACGCGGGCGTTCAGGCTCTCGGCGGCGTGATCGGAGAGTTTCTCACAATATGGTTCGCGGCCTTCGCCCACGAGACCAGTGGCGAACTCGACGAAGCCGCCAATACCTACCGCCGATTCATCCGCATGTGGGAGAAAACCGAGGACTATCACGACGCGATCCCCGGCTTCTGCGCGGCCGCCACGTTCTTTGCCAGCCAGGAACTCGCCGACGATGTGACCATCTGCGCCAATGCGCTCTCCACAATGGCCACCGGTTCGGGGCATCGGGAAGCGGTTGCCGCGCTTGCGTTCGTGCTCGGCGAACGCGCCATGGTCGACGGCAAGTACCAGGAAGCGGCGGATCATTTTAAACAGGCCGCGACGCGATTCGAGCCCCTCGAAGTCCCCGTGGAGCGCGCGCGCGCAGAGTGGCGTGCGGGTGCGGCGCTGGCCCAGGCTGGCGCGAAGGAAGAAGCTGTCGGTTACTTGCGCAACGCTTACCGCGCCATGCGCAAACTTGGCGCGCGCGCCCTGTCTTCCCGCATCAGCGCTGACTTGAACGACCTCGGCGAACCAACTGAAGAACGCCGCCGCTCCAAGTCACACGGTCTTTCTGACATCGCCTTGACGAAGCGCCAGACCGACGTGGCGCGGCTCCTCGCCGATGGGCTGACCAACAAGGAAATCGCCGAGAAACTCTTCGTCAGCCCCCGCACCGTCGACATGCACGTGGCTCACATCCTCGACCGCCTCGACTGCCGCAGCCGCACCGAAGCTGCCCGCCGAATCGCCGAACTGGGACTGACCTCGGTTTAGTTCACAACCCTTTTTCTTAGAATGTCTTAGCGGGTTTCGTGCGCCTGATAGCGAAGGTTAATTACGGTAGTCCATCCCCACCAAATACGGTAGTTCAGCCATTGTTGGATTCCCCATTTCGCCGTACAGTTCAGGTATCACGGTTGCGGCGGTTGACGCGTCGCGGCCGCGCTGCAAGGGAAATGGCAAACACCTACGGTAAGGGAGAGCAACCATGGAAGCCATCGCACTGGACCAGAAAAAGGTGGACGCATTCGAAACCAGAGTTGTCGACATGATGAACCTCGGCGCGCTGGGGTTGATGACCTCCATCGGGCACCGCACGGGATTGTTCGACACGCTGGCGACGCTGCCGCCTTCGACCTCGCGCGAGATCGCGGAGGCCGCGCGCCTCAACGAACGGTACGTCCGCGAATGGCTCGGCGCCATGTACACCGGCGGCGTCGTCGAGTACGAAAAGGACACGGAAACCTACTGGCTGCCGCGCGAGCATGCGGGCTTCTTGACGCGCGCCGCCGCGGCCAACAACCTCGCCGCCTTGTGCCAGTACTTCGGACAGCTCGGCGCGGTCGAAGATGACGTCGTCGAGTGTTTCCACAACGGCGGCGGCGTGCCCTATGAAAAGTTCAAACGCTTCCACGACATCATGGCCGAGGACAGCGGCCAGAGCGTGTTGCCCGCGCTGCTCGACGAGATCCTTCCGCTGGTGCCGGGTCTGAAGGAGCGTTTGTTCGAAGGCATCGACGTGCTCGACGTGGGCTGCGGTGCGGGGCTGGCGCTGATCCTCCTCGCGCGCACCTTCCCGAACAGCCGCTTCACGGGGTACGACTTCTCGAAGGAAGGCGTCACCCGCGCGCGCGCCAAGGCCGCCGAGTACGGCCTCAAGAACATCCGCTTCGAAGTGCAGGACGCCGCGGTCATCGACGAGACGGACGCCTACGATCTGATACTGACCTTCGACGCGATTCACGATCAGGCGAAGCCCGCTGTCGTGTTGTCGAATATCCACCGCGCTTTGCGCGAGGACGGCGTCTATCTCATGCAGGACATTCGCGCGTGCAGCCATGTCCACGGCAACACGGAACACCCTGTCGGACCCTTGCTGTACACGATCTCCTGCATGCACTGCATGACCGTGTCCCTCGCGTACGGCGGCGACGGCCTCGGCACCATGTGGGGCGAGGAACTGGCGCTGCAGATGCTTCTCGACGCAGGCTTCGGTTCCACGCGCATCGAGCAGCTCCCGCACGACATCCAGAACCAGTACTACATCAACCACAAGAGCTACGTCTAAGAAAAACGAAGCACCCTCGCGCGAGCCGGCTCGTGCGAGGGTGCTTTGTTGTCGTAATTAGAATTTCAGCACGGTCATAAGGAACACGTAGTCCGCGTCATCCGTATCGGACCCGCCGCTGAAACCGGTCCCGTTGAACTGGATGTACGCGCCATTCGTCAAGCCGTCGTCTGGGAAGAGGTGGCAGTAGTACAAGAGAATGGACAGGTCTTCCGTGTAGTTGTATTTGATCCAGCCCGAGGCTTCCCAACCGATATCGTCGCTGCCTTCGCGTGTCCAGAAGGACATCGCCGGCGCCAGCGGAATCCGGAAGCGGCCCAGGTTCGCGTAGGCCGGCGGATCGAAGGGTTCATCGATCCACGCCCGCGCGAGTTGCACGTGCACTTTCACCACGTCCGTCGGCGTTACGTCCACCGCGCCGCCTACCATGTAAAAGTTCGACAGCCACCCGTTGTCGTTCACGACCGGCAGGTAGTTCTTGTCCGCGTACAAACGGTTGAACGAGACGCTCGCCTCCGGACGGTAGAAAGGATTGATCCATTCGGCGAAACTCAGGTCGCGGTTGTCCTGTCCCTGGAAGTACCCGCCGATGATCGACACCCGCGGGCTCCACATCGCATCGAACGTATATCCCGCGTTCAGGTCGGCGCCCCAGTTGTCGTACTCCGCATCGTCATCACCGTAGATCATTCCGATGGGCACGAAGCGGGACCCGTGACTGTCCGCTTCCCCGAATTGATACGCGACTTCCAGATCGTAGTCCCAGGATTCCCAACCGCCGTTCAGGCGAACGCCCACGGTGTGCAGGTTGGTCGTGTCGTAGTCGTCGAGTCCTGCGAATTCTTCGAGCCGTTCGATGGGCGCGATAAACGACGTGTCGTTCCGGCTGCGCGCGTCGCGAAGCCAGTACCAGTACGCGGAGATATCGATGGCCTCCAGCGCCGTGTACGTGGCGTAGACGCCGTAGAAATCCACGTCGCCGTCTTGTTCGTTGATGCCGTTCTCGAAGACCTTCGCCGCGAAGGCGTCCACGGCGAAAGCATCGACTTCATACGTCGCGCGCACGGCATCGAAGGTCAGTCGCTGCGTCGGCGTGAGCATATCGTTGACCAGCCAACCCTTGCCCATGATCAAGGCCTGCCGCCCGATGCGCAGGCGCAACGGCGCGCCGAAGGCCTGGTCCACCTGCACGTAGGCCTGGTTGACCTCAAGATCTTCGTTCGTGTCGGCCCGCGCGTCCAGCCCGGTCACATAATCCGATCGAAAATCCTCGCCCCATTCGTGATAGTCGTACAGCTCGATGAATCCGGACACGTTGTCGGTGAAGTCGGCGTTCACGTTCAGCAACAGCGCCGTCTCCGCGAAGTGCCAGTCGCCGCCGGTGCCGTCCCAATCAAACAGCGAGATCACCCCCGGCGCGCCGATGGGCCGCTTCGGCAGAAAGAAATCCGGAATGCGAATGGTAGGGCTGAACTCTTCCTCGAACACGTTGCGGTAATACCGGTACCGCATCCGAAGTTCGCCGCCGACATCGACGTTTTGCAAATCCGCAACGCACACGCTGGACCCGATGAGCGTCAGCAGGACAAGGCCAAAACACACAGAGATCCCCCGAAAAGATACGTTCTTCATACTTCCCCCTGTACGTCTTACGAAAGCGGCACGAACGTTCCCCCTGGAGCGGACGCCGATTGGGGGAAACCAGCATCCGCGTGTCCTGCCCCTCGTAAGCAGACCCCTATTTTACGCCGAGCAAATCTGGCGATCAAAATGGGTTGGTATCCCGCAGGGCGAAGGGGTAAACTCTCCTAATCCACGGTCTGCAGAAAGATTTCGCGAAGTTTCCAAGGAGTACCTATTCCATGCGAACGATCGTCCCCCTCGTATTGCTGTCAACTTTCGCATTCATTCCGGCGTCCGCGAACGCGGCCTCCGACCCTGTCGCGCTCTGGGAGTTTGACGCGGCCAATCCCCTTAAGGCCGCCATCGGCGCCGACCTGACGCTGCAGGGTGATCATCAACCCGTCGCCGGCGTCAACGAAGCGGACGGCGCCTGCACCATCGGTGAAGGAAGCTTCTACAACGCGCAACACGGAATCGCCGTCCAGCCGGGGCGGAAGCGCATCAACGCCTATACCTTCGTCATCGATTTCAAAACCCCGGTCGACACCCACAGCCACGCGCTGTTTCAAACCAACCTCGCCAATGACGATGACAACGATATGGAAACCCTCAACCGCGAGGGCGTCCTCGGTGCGGGCTTCGTCGGCTATTCGTCGCAATGGGCCTTCAAACCCGGCGAGTGGCATCGCCTGATCGTCTGCGCCGACTTGCCGAACGGACGTTACGATGTCTATCTCAACGGCGTCCATGCCATCCACGGCGCGCCCCAGGACCTCGACCGGCGCTACTCCCTCGACCCCGAAGGCGTGCTCTTCTTCGCCGATGACGAAGGCGACGACGCGGAAGTCACCGTATCACGGATCGCCATTTACGACCATGCGCTGAGCGCGGAAGATGTGAAGTCCATCGCGTACCTTTCCCCGCCCGATCCAAAGAACACCGCCTCGGCGTTCGACGGCAACGTCGCGGAGATCGCAGCAAGGACCGGTGAACCCGTTTCCTTTGCCATCCCCGTGTTCGATCCCGAAGGCGACCGTATCCGCTATCGCTTGTACGCGGGAAGCTGGAAAGCCTTGACCCCCTGGTCCGAACTGCAATCCTCAGACGAACCGATCAGCGCAAACCACGTCTTTCACGCGGCGGGACGTTATCCCGTCTCCATCGAAGTCCGCGACGAATACGGCGCGGAAACCTCGCCGCAACTTTGCGCAACGGTCGATGTAACGGGCGATCCCTCGGTCGAGTTCGTGACGCCGCCTTATCTGATGAGCGTCGCCCAAGACGGCATCACGATCATGTGGGAAGCAAACGATGCCCTCAACGGCACGGTGCAGATTGACGGAAAACCTCATGCGGCCACCTGCGAGCCGTCCGGATTCGGCACCTACATCTACAAGGCTGAACTCACCGGCCTGAAACCCGGAACCGATTACACGGCAACCGTCGATCTGACCCAGGACGGCCTCCGCGATTTCCATCTCACCCAATCCGTGCAGTTCACGACGTCCCCCGCAGAGGCCGAGCCTTTCACCTTTTCCGTGTGGAGCGACAGCCAGGGACACAACCGCGGCGCCTACGAGGCCGACATCTACGAGCCCACCAACAGCATGTTCGATCACATGGTGGCACAGGATGTTGCATTCGGCGTGGCCTGCGGCGACATGGCGGAAGACGGCGGCGCTTATGAGGACACGCGCAACTACTTCCTTAATCGCGTGAGCATGCACCTCGGCGCGCACAAGCCCTTCTTCGTCGCCTGGGGCAATCACGACGACTACCGCGACGCGGCCTTGCGCAAGTTCGCGTCGTTCCCCAAGCGCAATGTGCCGGGGTACACCAACAGCTACGGCAGCTACTCCTTCGACTACGCCGGCTGCCACTTCGTGTGCATCGACTACGCCACGCAATGGCCGGATATCTTCCACTGGGTCGAGCAGGATTTGAAGGCGCACCAGGACGCCAAGTTCACCTTCTTCTTCATCCACGAGCCGCCCTACTGCGAACTCTGGATCGACGGCGAATCTACCATGCGCGCGCAGCTCGTGCCGCTGCTGGAGCGCTACGGCGTCGACGCGGTGTTCAGCGGGCACACCCACGAATACGAGCGGGGCTACCGCAACGGCGTCTACTACTGCATCACCGGCGGCGGCAGTTGGCTCGACCACGGCGAACCGGTCGTGAAGGATTGGCCCCACATGACCGTCGGCGGCGCGCAGGACATTCCGGGTCACAAGAATGGCCTGGTCAACGAGTACGTGCGCGTGTCGGTTGGTGAGGATTCCTGGAAGGCCGAGGCCATCGGCTTCCAACCCGACGGCACGGAGATTGGCGTCATTGATACCTTCTCCTCCGACGACCCGCCCGCGAAAGACGAGCGCGCGGATAAACCCGTCGTGCACACCGTACTTTTCTGGCTCAGCCACGAACTCACCGACGAACAAGTCGCCGCGTTGATCGACGGCCTCGAATCCCTGCGCGCCATCGACGGCGTCGAAGCGTTGCACTACGGCCGTCCCCTCGCCGCGAACCGGCCCATCGAAGACGACAGCTACTCCTTCGGCGTGACCCTCGTCTTCCGCGACGAAGCCGCGCTCGAAAGCTATCTGCCCGACCCCGTCCACCAAGCCTTTGTGAAAGAGTTCTCCCCCTACTGGACCAGGGCGCAAGTCTACGACTTCCGGCAGGAGTAGGGGACAAAATCCGAAATCCGAATCTCGAAATCCGAAACAGATTCGAATGCTCCAATGATCCTGGAGCGGTCCGTACAACGCAAAGGCATAAAGTCCATGAACAAACACGATTGCAGATGGACGGGCAACCCGGCATAGCCCAGCATGACCGTATGCCGCTTGCCGCATTGGCCCCGGAGGGGCGGAAGGTTGTAGCCCAGGGTGGAGCGAGGCACGAGCGGAACCCTGGGACTCGAAGCCACCGCCGTCGCACAGCCCCCGATCGGGGGCGACAGAATCTGCTCGCCCGCCTAGGTCTTCCATCTACGGATCGAATTGTGTAAAAAGTAAGTACCTTTCAAATGCGAAAGTCTCTTACGTCGAAGTAAAGGCGTCAGATGCGCACAGACTTGTCCGCTCTCCTGTCCGGCCCTCGCAACTCCGGACTGCAACGCCCCGGCCTGTCTTTGTAGGGACAACTCTACCTATGCCACATGTCGACGACCATTGCCCGTGCCCGTCAATCCACACGACTTCCCCGCGGAACCGAAACCGCAACCCGCAATCGCACCCCCTTGAACCGTCAAAATCAGCAGGGGCATACCCCCGCCCCGCCGGAGTCCGGAAACCGACTCAATACCGGCGTATCCCCAGTGTAGCCAATTCTTTAAGAAACATCTCGACCATCACACCGATCCCGGCACCCCCCCTTGAATCGTCAAAATGAAAAACGCTCAGGCGGGGTGATCCCCAGCGGCCCCACAGGGAGCGCCAGGCAGTCATCCTCGCGAAGGCGGGGACAGCCTGGCGAACACCGTAGCGTTCATTCGTCGAAGCAGTGCAACATCGAGTGCCTGAATGATGACGGGCAAACGTTCCGAATGCCGCCAGGCTGGAGCCAGGCGCTCCCGGTGAGCCGAAAGTCTCTTCCGGTTTGGCCCGCACCTTCGATTTGGCCATAATGCGCGGTCGTGAGCAGGAGACGTAGAAAACCGGGACGCCCGCGCAAACGGCTTGTCGCCATCGCATTCGTGGTGGCGATGATGCTCGTCGCCATCGTGATCGCGCGATCCGGCGTCGACCTGCGGCGGCTGAGCCGCGACTTCGCAGAATCCACAAGCCGAGCTTTTCGACGCGCGCCCCAGGCCGAGCACGTTACCGATGGCCGCGTCACGGAACATGTCGCCGTCTATTTCGCCCCCGCGTCCCCCGTTGCTACCAACGATATGGACGACCAGTTCCTCGCCTTCCTGGACTCCGCCCGCACGAGTATCTTCTGCGCCTTCTACGAACTCGAATGGATGCCCGCGGCCCAGGCGCTTATCCGAAAACACCAGGCGGGTCTTACGGTCCGGATCGTCTCCGATTCGGACTACAGCGAGGGGGAGGCCATGACGCAATGCATCGCCGCCGGCATTCCCGTCGTCTTCGACAATCGCAGCGCGTTCATGCACGACAAGTTCTGCATCGTCGACGGCAATACCGTCTGGACTGGTTCCACCAACATCACCGAGAACGGCCTGTTCCGCAACGACAACAACGCCATCATCGTCGCGTCGCCCGAACTCGCCGCCAATTTCACCGGCGAGTTCAACGAGATGTTCGCGGAACAGCAGTTTGGCCCACGGTCGCCCCGAGGCGCGCCCTATCCCGTGGTCGTCCTCGACGGCGTGACCTTCGAGACCTACTTCGCGCCCGAAGATAACGTCCGCCGCGAGATCCTCGACGAAATCGATGACGCGGACCGCACCATCGACTTCATGGCCTTCTCCTTCACCTCCGACGACATCGCCAAGGCCATGGCCGGCCGCATCGAGACCGGCGTGGCGGTGCGCGGCATCTTCGAAACCCGCAACGCCGGGTCACGCTACACCGACGACGAGTTCCTTGCCCGCCGCGGCGCCGCAATCCGCCTCGACCGGAACCCCCACGCCATGCACAACAAAGTCATCATCATCGACACCGAAACCGTCATCACCGGCAGTTACAACTTCAGCAACAACGCCGAAGACAGCAACGACGAGAACGTCCTCATCATCCATTCCCCCGCCATCGCGGAGCGGTACAACCGCCGGTTTGAGGCGCTGTTCAACTGAGTCAAAGGCGGGTCGTGGCGTACCTCTACTAGTCTCGAATCCGTGTCGACATTCTGCAGTTCTACGGCTATACTGCTCTTGTGCGGTTGGCGCAACGAGGGGAACTCGCCATGCGAAAAGCGGTTCTGATTGTGGCCATTCTACTGGCCGCCGGTATTGTCTTGTATTGGATGTGGCCAGAGCCTACACCTGCACTTGGTGGCCAAGCCGCCGAGGTAGGTGGCTCAAGGATGCCGGTACTCGAGTCCCCGGCGACGACCGAACAAGTATCGATAGAGCCGGTAGTCAGCGATCCACAGAACGAACCGACCGCCGAGACCGCGGCCAAGCCACCAACTGATACGTCCATTCGGATCTTTGGTACCGTGACAAGCGCACGAACGGGCGCCCCGATTCCCGACGCAATCGTCATTGCGGCAGCGAAGTCAGGCTTAGTCGAGATTCTGGAGTCCACCGATGACGACACCATGGTTCTTCCGGACGGAGTCGACTTTGACGGCTTTTCGAATGGTGCCGTCGCAGAAACGAAAAGCAATTCGCAAGGCGCATTTGAAATCGCATTTTCCAAGCAACCGCGACGATTGACTTGCATCGCGCCGGGCTACGCCGTGGCGTACCAGAATCTGGATGATGATGCCAGCGCGAGCTTGCGAGTCGACTTTCAGTTGTTTCCAGAGGCAGTGGTGGCGGGTCGAGTTGCGGACAGTGAAGGCAACGGCGTTGGCGACTTGACCGTAACTGTGGAAGACGTCCGTCAACCGAAGCTCTCGATCGGCCCGGTGGGCTTTGAACCAGACATCGAAACTTACCCCGATACGACGACGGAGCCCGATGGTTCCTTTGCGCTCGACGGTTTGGCTCAAGGGAACTTCCGGGTGGTTGTCAAAGCGGCGGAACAGGGGTATCTTTTCGACACGACTCAAGCCCCCATCGTGAACCTGGAAGAAGGCGAGGTTGTTGAGGGCGTCGCGCTCACCGTCCGGCTCGGCGGCACAGTGCAGGGAACCGTGCGAGACCCAGAAGGCAACCCGCTGAAGATGGCCTCGGTGTTCGCCTTCTACTCGAGCACCGAAGTGGACAATCCTCTAGGGATGTTTGCCGGGGACCTGGAAGCCACGACGAATGCGGAAGGGCAATTCACGATTCGGCCGGTTACCCCGGGCATCGGATTCAATCTGGCGGCACAACACGAGAAGTGGGCTTCAACAAAGGTCGAGGATTTACGGATCGATGACGCTGCGCAGTCATTAGCAATCGACTTGATACTCACGCGGGGTTCGCAGGTTTCCGGGTCGGTAGTGGACCCTAACGGTGCACCGGTTCCCGACGCTGAAGTGATGATCTCGAAATCGAGCATTGGTTTTCCTTTTGACCCAACCGGAATGAACTGGCAAGAAAGCGGCGAAGACGGCTCGTTCGCGTTTCCACATGTGTCTCCGGGGTTGTACACCTTAGAAGCCGAGGACACTACGGTGGAAGTCGAAGTCCTCGAAGGTCAGGATCTCACGGGTCTGAAGCTCGCCGTCGACGCGGAGCCAAAACCGGAGGCCGTGCTCGAAGGCATCGTGTTGGGACTCGATGGCGCACCGGCCGGTGGCGTCAATGTGGCGCTGAAATCGCTCTTCATGGAATACACCGTGAACGAAACCGTAACCGGGGACGACGGCACGTTTAAGTTGGAGGATGTTTCGGAACTGGTCGAAACGAGCGTGACGGTTCAAGACGAGGCGGGTGATTCCTTCGTTCCGCCCGCCATGTTCGAACTGCGCGCGCAGTCCGAAGACGGTGTCGCGGTCGAGAAGAACATCGACCCCAATGCCCGAATCATCCTGCGATTGCGGCAAGCGGTGCGCGTATCCGGCATCGTGTTGACCGCGGATGGCGAGCCGGCATCGCGATGCCCCGTGTCGCTTGTGAAAGAGAAAAGTGGCAATAATCCCTTGGACGAGGGCATGTTTGCGGCCATGGGCGGAGCCTTCGCCATGTTCGGCGAAGACGGCGGCGTCGCGACGGACGAATCCGGTCAGTTCACCTTCAAGAACGTCGACCCCGGCACGTACACGGTGGAAGCGATTAGCAAGACTCAGGGCGCGGGCCTGTCGCAATCCTTCGCCGTGACGGAAACCGCGGGCCACGACAACATCACCGTGCGGCTCGAACGCGGCGTTTCCTTCGCGGGCCAGGTCACGGGTCCCGATGGCCAGCCGGTCTCAGGCGCCCTGGTCGAGCTGTACCGGTCGCAGGGGGAAGGCGCCTTCGCCGAAATGGCCGGCTCCATGTTCGCGGGCATGTTCGGAGAGGCTCAAGGCGCGGGCACCACCGACGGACAAGGCCATTTTGCCATTCACAACGTCCCCCACGGCACCTACCAGGTCCGCGCGACCCATACCGACTACGCCCCCACCGTAGGGCGCGGGGTGACGCTGGCGTCGGGCCGGGACACCTCGGGCTACGACATCGTCCTCACGCGAGGCGGCGGCGTGCGCGGAACCGTGAGTCACGCCGGCGTGCCGACCCCGAACGCCATGGTCATGATCAGCAATACCGACGCCAGTAAGCAGACGGCAACCAACGCCGAAGGCCGCTTCGAGGTGACCGGCCTGCCCGCGGGCACCTACATGGTCATGAGCATGCAGATGAATTTCACCGGCTCCGATGACGAAGACGCGATGCCGCGCACGCAATCGGTCACCGTCGTCGCGGATCAAATCACCGAAATCGACATCGCCACCGGACTCGGAGTTGCCGTCACGGGCACCGTGACCGGCGCCGCCCCGGACGCAAACGTAGCCATCCGGATCGTGCCCGAAGGCACGGCGCCGCCGGCGGAAGACCTCTCAGCCGACGACCCCATGGCCTTTCTCGCATTCATGGATTTCGCCAACATGGCCGAAGTCGAAGAAGACGGCACATTCACCCTGCCGGACGTCAACCCCGGCACCTACACCTTGGAGGTCATGGTCTTCACCAAGGAATTTGCCGAAATGGTAACTCCCGACCGCAACACACAACGGGAAACGACGAATTTCAAACCGATCCATACCCAAACCATCACCGTCGGCAGCGACCCCGTGACGGTAGATGTAGCGCTGCCATGAACGGCCAGTCTTTGCAAGAAACACGCGATGATCGTGCCAAGCCCTGGGAGGGATGGGAGTATCTGCGGTGAAAATTGGGGACAGGTACCATTTATCTACCAAGTCGTTGGGTTTCTATTTAGAGCGCCCCAGTAGATAAATGGCGCCTGTCCCCAATTTTCTTCTCTGCAATCTGCTATGATGGCCTGCACATAGAGGGGGTGCGAGTATGGACCGGCGCGATTTCTTGCGCGCCGCCGGGCTGGGCGGCGTGGGGTTGTGGTCTGCGGTATCGGGGATGGCGGCGCCTGCATTGCTTCCGGGTTCGCCGAACATCGTGATCATCCTCGCCGACGACTTGGGCTACGGCGACCTCGGGTGTTACGGCAACACGACGATCTCCACGCCCAACATCGATGCGCTCGCCGCGGCGGGCTTGCGCTTCACCGACTTCCATTCCAATGGCGCGGTGTGTAGTCCCACGCGGGCGTCGCTGTTGACCGGATTCTACCCCCAGCGCTGGGGTATCGAGCACGTGCTGACCCCGGGCGGCCATCGTGACAAGCCGGGGCTCCCGACCAAGGCGGTCACGTTCGCCGAGATGCTTCAGGAGACCGGGTATAAGTCTGCCATGACCGGCAAATGGCACCTGGGATATCCCGAGCCCTTCCGCCCAACCAAGCAGGGATTCAGCGAGTTCAAGGGCTACCTCAGCGGCAACATCGACTATCACTCGCACATCGACAATTCCGGCGCCCACGACTGGTGGTCCAACGACGAACGGCTCCGTGTCGAAGGTTATTCGACGGATTTGATTACCCAGGGCGCGGTCGAGTTCATCGAAGCCCGCACCGGCCCCGAACCTTTTTGTCTTTACGTTGCCCACGAGGCGCCTCATGCCCCCTTCCAGGGGAGAACCGATCCCGCCGAGCGCGTGGAAGGTACGCCGGACAAGGCCCGGCCGGACCGCACCGACGCTGCGCGTCCTTATCGGGAGATGGTGGAGGCGCTTGACGAAAGTGTGGGGAAGATCATGGACGCCTTGCAGCGCACGGGAAACCTGGAAAACACCTTCGTGTTTTTCTGCTCCGACAATGGCGCGACCGCGCCGGGTTCCAATGCCCCGTTTACCGGCACGAAAGGCACACTCTGGGAAGGCGGTCATCGCGTGCCGGCTATCGCATGGTGGCCGGGTACAATCGCGCCCGGTGTGACGAATCAGACGGCCATGACCATGGATATCTTCCCGACCCTGGTCGATCTCGGCGGACGCAAAGCCTGGACCCGAATCCCTATGGACGGTATTAGTCTGGTTCCCCTGCTGACGACTGGCGCCGCACTTCCGGACCGCACCTTGTTCTGGCGCACCCCCGGAGAGCAGGGACAGAAGGCGGTACGGCAGGGACCCTGGAAACTGCTCATCACGCCGGATTCCACGTCGTTGTATAACCTGGAGGCCGACCCCTCCGAACAGGCAAACCGCACGATCGACGTGCCCGGCCAGGCCAACTCGCTTGCGATGGCGTTGTCCGCATGGGAGGAGAGCCTGGCGGGAATCCCGCCCGTCGCCTAGTGGTACAGAAATTGGAAAGGCGCCCTCCGGGTCTGGGAGGGCGCCTTAACCACTGCTGTCACGTGGGTCATGACAGGAGGGGTGAGGAGCGTGTTTGGGTCGTCCGGATGCGGCGCTAGACTGCGGCGCAGATCGTGGGGTGGTGGTTGCCGTCGAAGTAGTTCGACAGGGAACCCCGCTCGTCTTCCGACAGGTCCACGAAGCGCACGCCGAAGGTGTGCAGCCGGTTCGGCTGGCTGGCGGTCCAGCAGACGCGTCCCTTGCACTCGATCGCGCCCACGGCCCGATCCAATTGCATCCGGATAATCACGCCTTCGCCGACGTTGACCGATCGCATGCTGCTGAAGCGCGCCCCTTCTAACGAGAGGTCCTCGGAGACGGTTCCCCGCGTGGTTTTTTCGTGGTGGAAGTCGAGCCACGCACACACCGCGACCTTATGGCGGCTATGCCTGCGCGCTTCCTGTTGCTGTGTTTGCGTGTTCATCAATCCTACTCCGACGTTGGCGCCGGAAACCCCGAACAGACTGAGGTTGCAGCGTATCCCTTTCACTCTTCTATCCCCTGCGGTGGGTTGCGGGTTCCATGTATTCCGAGCGACCCCGCAACGACTGGCCTTGCGTCCCTTGTTACCGCTTATGACACCAACCACAGAAGAAAGGTTTACCGAATGATTTGCCGCTACTCTATTATACACCCGTGACCCGTTCCCGGTTCCGTTTATTCAGAAGAAATACGCCCCGCTATATGGAAGATGGGAAGTATGCGCACTGACTAATGCGCGCGGGAGGGCGTCGCGATCAAAACATTCGGGATTGGGGATCCTGGGGCGGGGTTTTGCCCAGGTGTTTGTAGGCAAGTGGTGTGGCCACACGGCCTTGCGGGGTTCGCTTCATGAAACCGATCTGGATCAAGTACGGCTCATGGACCTCTTCAAGGGTTTGGGCTTCCTCGCCCACGGCCACGGCCAGCGAGGACAGCCCGACCGGGCCCCCGCCGAACTTGTCGATCACCGTGTGGAGAATGGACTTATCCATGTCGTCGAGACCAAGCCCGTCAATGCGTTGCAATCGCAGCGCCGCATCCGCCTGCGCCTGTGTAATCGTGCCGTCGCCTTTGACTTGCGCGTAATCCCGCACGCGCCGGAGGAGCCGGTTCGCCACGCGCGCGGTGCCGCGGCTGCGGGCGGCGATCTCCAGCGCGCCGTCGGGATCGATTTCGACGCCCAGGATGCGGGCGGAGCGGGTCACGATAGCCTCTAATTCCTCGGGGGAGTAGAACTCGAACCGGCAGGTATCGCCAAAGCGCGCGCGCAAAGGCGGCGTCAGCAGGCCCGATCGCGTGGTCGCCCCCACGAGCGTGAAGGGTTTCAAGCCAATCTTCATCGACCGCGCTGTGGGCCCTTTGCCGAGCATGATGTCGACTTCGAAATCTTCCATCGCCGAATAGAGCGTCTCTTCGACGGCGTGGTTGAGGCGGTGAATCTCGTCGATGAAGAGCACATCGAACTCTTCGAGGCTGGTGAGGATCGCGCTCAAGTCGGCCTGCCGCTCGATCACGGGACCGGAGGTGGACTTGATGTCGACGCCCATCTCCTGCGCGAGGATGCGCGCCAGGGTCGTCTTGCCCAATCCCGGGGGTCCCGACAACAGCAGGTGATCCAGGGGTTCCCTGCGGGCTTTGGCGGCGGCGATGGATATGCGGAGCTTTTCCTTGATGGCCTCCTGGCCGGGGAAGTCGTCGAGCCGTTCCGGGCGTATGCGATCATCATACTCCCGATCCTCGCCGATGGGCCGTCCGTCCAGTACTTCTTCTTCCGCCATTTCCTACACCTTCGCCATGGACTGCAACGCCGCGCGCACGAGGTCTTCGTCCTTTGCATCGTCGCCCAGTTTCTTCCGCGCGGCCGCGGCGGCCCTCTTCGCTTCGCCGATGGTGCATCCCAGCGAGCACAAGGCCGCGATGACGTCGTCCGAATCGGGCGTGGCTTCCTCGGCCTCCCCAAGGATCGCGTTGAGATCCGCGTCCTGTTTCAACTTGGCTTTCATCTCCAGGATGATGCGTTGCGCGCCTTTCTTACCGATCCCGCTGACCTTGGTAAAGGCGTTCAGATCGTTTTCAAGGATGGCGCGGCCGAATTCCTGGACCGACATGGCCGACAACACGGCAAGGGCGACTTTGGGGCCGACCCCCGTAACGCTCAACAGCGTCGTGAACATGGCCCGTTCTTCTTCCCGGAGAAAGCCGTAGATGTTGAAGGCGTCTTCGCGGATGTAACAGTACGTAAGCAGCGTCGCATGGGATTCCGGCACCAGTTTGCGGTGCACACGGTCCGACACAAAGACCTGGTACCCGACGCCGTTGACGTCGAGTTCGATGTGGGTAAGCCCTTTGCGGACAACCGTCCCTCGCAGAAATGCAAACATGGCGCCCATGGTATTCGGATCGGCTGCGGTTTTCCAGCGCCGGGGCTACAGTTCCGAGGCTTGCTTCGCTTCACGCGCAGAGCGACGCGACAGAATGAGAAGAACATCCCCCTTGATCCCCCTTCGAAGAGGGAAAAGCTGCACACCGCTTCGCGGTATGCCCAGCTGCTGCCAACGCCCCTGATCGGAGATCGTCACCAACATCCACCGACAGCAATAGTTACGCACAATTCCCCCTTTGAAGGGGGATCAAGGGGGATGTTCTTGTGATACCTGCAAATTTCAGAATACGAATCACTTACCCTGTCGCGGTCGTTTGGCTTGTTCTTGGGACCTTCCTCGATCTATCAGTTCTAACGGGGGCCGCCAGCATCAAATTGCGGATTGCGAATAACAATTACGCATACACAAACACCACCGGGCCGGTGACGTGCCCTGCCACGACGTCAATCGGCTGTGACACCGCTTCGCCTGAGACGCCGACCACGTAGGTCCCCGTGGGTAGATGGTGGAGCGTGAATGCGCCGGTCTCGTCTGTCTGCGCGCCTTGGGCGAGGCTGGTTGCGAGGTTCATCCAGTGGGTCACGTGTATGTTGCTGACCAGCGCGAGTTCCCACAGGGCTACCGGCAACACGCCGATCTCGTGGTTCGCCACCGGCATGCCTTCGGCATCCAGCAGAGCCCCTTCGACGCTTCCGCCATCTTCGATTTCTACTTCCAACAGCAGTTGTTTTTGCTTATAGGTTTCAAAGTCCGATTCGGCAACTTCGACTGGTTTGATCCCGGCCGTGTATCCCTGATTGACGACGATTAGCAGATACGGACCCGGTTCCGTCACCACGGTTCCGTCCAACAGATGGGACTGGAGATCACTGCCCTCCGCGGAGGACAAGGGGACGACGTAGGTCTTGGCGCCGTCACCGTGGACCGGAACCTTCTGACCATCTTCAATCCGATAGGGGGCCGCGCCGAGAAACAGCGATGGCGACGAAGGTTTATCGGGTTTTGGACCGCCTTCTTCGCGCACAACGAATATTCCGGTGTGCGGTACCTCGACTTCCCCGCTGGACGAGCCGCGGTCAGCACGATACAGTCCGGGGGCAAGCCCGGCAAACGCGTACTGGCCCTTGGCGTCCGTGCGGACGTTCGCGATATGATCGGTGTTCTCGCCGCGGCTTCCCATGCCGTCGTCCCACGCGAGAATCCGGTACAGATTGAAATAGTAATTCGCTTGCGGTGCGCCCTCTGCGTCTTCGAGCCGGATGGTCAGGTCTGTTTGTTCCGGTTCCAGCCGGACGTAATGCAGGCCCGCGGATTGGCCGACCGCAACTTTCACCCGATCCAGTTCGAGCGCGTCCAATCCCTCGACGCGCGCGTCAATGTGATACTCGCCCGCCTCGATATAGTGGAGTTGATACACGCCGTCCTCGGAAGACAATTCGGAGTATTGGTTGGTCCTGCGGCCCGTGGCGAGGTCAATCACATTCACATCCTTCAGTGACGTGACCGGTTCGCCCAATGCGTTGGTTACGTTCAGCAGAATGGATCCGGCAGGGGGCAAAACGAAATCTGCCGTTCCCGTTTCGTGGGGCGCCAAATGGAGTGTGATGCGTTCTGTCCACAACTTGCCGACGCTCGCGCTGAGCGTGACCGGCCCGCCGTCGTGCCCGAGACAGTACCGTCCGTCGGCGTCGGTCGTCGCCGCGCCGCGACCGGAATCGCCGCTCCATCGCAGGATGCTGACGTCCGGCGCCGGTTTCCCGTCGAAGGTGGTTACCGATCCGCAGACGAGCGTCTGTGTCGTTAGCTCGACGGATTGGGGCTCCGTTTGAACGCCGAGTATTCGCTCTTGCGAAAACTCCGCGGGCTGGTAGTTATTCGCTGTGACGCGCACGTGGAGCGTTCCGTATCCGACACGATTGGGCGTAATCCAGTATTGGCCGTCGGCATTCGTGTGCGTGTAGTCTTCTTCGCCGGGCACATCCAGCGACACCACTTCGACGCGGGCTTTTTCGATGGGTTCTCCCGATGCAGCGTCGATCACGGTTCCCGTGAACCGGCTTCGCTCGTCGTCGATGAGGACCGTCACCTGTTGTGGTTCCACGCCGCCGATAGCAGTTTCCATCATGCCCGTCCCCGTCGTGTCCATCGACTGCAACAGGGAAACGTCGTCCGGCTTCGGCGCGGGCCACTCGTGCGCGACTTCGGGGTCGCGCGCCGCGACGAAGTACCGGCCGGGCGCAAGTCCGGCGATGGCTAGGCTTCCCGCTTCGTCCGCCGTTTCTTCGACCCATTCCGATTGGGGCGCCGGAGCGAACAGTAGACTCATAATATCTTCGTTGGGGTTTTCGGACTCGCTCAAGGCC
>CAZWDH010000015.1:0-5574 GCA_964632865.1 uncultured Nitrospiraceae bacterium | reverse complement strand
TTCATCGCGTCCTGCATATCCGTTTCGGAGACGCCGGACTCAGCCATGATCAACGCGGCGTTCGTGCGCTCGGATTCAGAAGCGGTTCCATGGATCATGCCCAGGCGCGACTCATAGATAGCGGATATGGCCTTCACGACGCGCTTCGCAAGTTCGGGATCGACTTCGGTCCGGGCGAAGAGGCTTTCAATTCGCGCCGCGTCAAACCGCATGGGAATCACTCGTACGTTGGCACGCGGCACGGCTTGTCCCGAGTCGACGGGCGGTTGGTAAACGAGTTGCTTCACCACCGCGCCGGAATCGGTGCGTTCGGCGGGGTGCGGGTCCTTGCGTTTCAGATTGACCTGCACGGTGAGTGCGCCCGTCGCGGTGGAACCTCCGGCATCGGCTTCAGCGGAACCGGTTTGGTCCTCCTGCGCCGGCGGCGGGACTGACGAAATGTCACGTGCGGCCGCTTCCGTATCAATCGGAGCATTCACGTTCGAGATCTCGGAACGGTCACGCGAAGCATTCCATGCCAGTGCCGCAGCGACCACGATTGCCGCGCCAAGGCCGATCTTGGCCAAACCGCCGAATCCGATCGAACCAAGCAATCCCGTCGCGGCGGCTGCTTTGCCGCCGTCCGTGAGCCATGGGGCAGCAGCGAGCGGCAGGGCTTTGAGCACGCGGCGTTTGGCGGCTTCGGTATCGGGCCTTGCGGCTGCGCGCTGGGGCTCGACTTCCTTCCACAGCGTTTCGCCGACGAGTTGGCGGCCGTATTGGAGACGCTTGCGGACGGCGGACTCGCGGATGCCGGTTTGCGCAGCGACGTCGCTTGCGGACAGGCCTTCGACGTAGTGCAACACCATGGCTTCCCGCGTCTTGTTCGGCAGCTTGTCGATGGCGCGATGGACCCACGCGTACAACTCACGGCGTTGTGCGATGGCTTCCGGCGTTTCCGCGTGGCCATTCGGCTCCTTCGCCGCGCGTTCCACCATGGCCGAGCGCCGCGTTACGCTCCGGAGATGGGAGGTGCATGTATTCCGCGCGATCGTGGCGAGCCAAGGTCCGAACCGCGCCGGGTTGCGCAGCTTGTTCAGGTTGCGGTACCCGGTGATAAAGGTGTCCTGCGTGAGGTCGTCCACGGTCGCGGGATCGCGAAAGCGGCTCGCGCACACGCCGCGCACCAGCGGCAGGTAGCGGTCCACGAGTTGTTCAAAAAGGGTCGTCTGCCCACGCAGGATCTGGGTAATCAATTCAGTGTCGGTCATTACTCACTCTTCCCATGGTTCAGTTTGGCCCACGTTGAGGGGTGTTTTCATCCCTAAAGTGTCCGGAAGGGGACGAAGTGTGAGAAAACCGGGGCAATTATTCGCAGCACTTTGGAGTGCGAGGGCTTGCCCTCGCAGAGTCAAAGGTCCTTGGGGGTCATGTAGAGGATTACTGCACATTCGAGCAGGCTGGAAGCCTGCACCACAACTTCTCCCGAACTTACCTTGGATTATTTTGAAAACACGCACTTCGGCGAAGGCAAGCCTTCGCACTCCAAATTTTGCGCCCGCGCATTTTCGGGCCAAACGGAAGAGGAAGAATTGCGCATCGTGCATCGCAAACGCTATCGTTGGGTTATGTCCGACACCTTTCGCAGAAACGCCTTCTGGTTCATCGTGGCTGGTGTGGCGCTGGGCATCGCGTTTCTGGTGCAAGCGCCGTATATGGCGTTCGCCGTTTATGCGTTTCTGCTGTTGGTCGCGCTGGCAAATTTTTCGTCCATGGCGTGGTTGTCCGGGTTGGACTGCACGCGGTCCATCACGCAGACCACGCTCCAGCAAGGCGAAGAGACCGACGTGGAGGTCGTGTTGACCAATCGGCGCGGCTGGCCGATTCCATGGATCTTCATCGAGGACCTGGTCCCGTCCGATTTCGCGCGCATGGGCGACAATACCCGGCTGGCCGTGCTCATGCCGGGGCGTTCGGTTACGCTGCGTTATACCCTGACCTGCCCGCGGCGCGGGTACCACCGCATCGGGCCGCTCCTCATGGAGTCGGGCGATCTCTTCGGGCTCCAGAAGCGCTTCCGCACGGGCGAGCAGCAGCATTACGTCTCCGTGCTGCCGACGGTCGCGTATATCGACACCTTCAACATCGGCGCGCGGCGTCCCCAGGGGCCGGTGCGGATCAGCAACCGCGTCTACGAAGATCCGACGCGTATTTCCGGCTTGCGTGAATATGTGCGGGGCGACCCCATGAACCGCATCCATTGGAAAGCTTCCGCGCGCACGGGCGAACTCTTCGTCAAGCAGACGGAACCGTCGAACGTGCTCGGCGGCACGGTCATCCTCGATCTGTTCAGCGCCTGGTATCAGGGCGAAGACGGGGAAGAGCGCATGGAACTCGCGATTACCACCGCCGCGTCCATCGCCTATCTGCTTCAGGCCTCCGGCGAACAGGTCGGGCTCCTGACCAACGCGCGCGACGCGGCGGAGGTCGCCAAATACGAGGTCGAGTCGCGGCAATCCCTGTCGCGCGGCGATGCGGAAGGAAACGTGGTAGGGGAGGGGGAGTCCGACCGGCTCAGCCCGCTGACCGTGCCTACGCGGCGTAGTCCCGTCCAGGCATTGATGATTGTGGAGAATCTCGCGCGGGTCCTTCCCACCGACGGACTCGATGCGGGACAACTTGTACTGTCGGCCTACAACCGGCTGCCGCGCGATGCGGCGTTACTGCCCATCGTGCCGCAGGTGACTGAAGATTTCGCCCTGATCCTCGGCCAAATGAAGCTGGCGGGATTTGCGGTGACCGTATTCCTTATTAAGAACGCCGCGGCCTACGAGAAGGCGGCGGATTTATTGCTGAACCACGAGATCAACTGCATCCACATCGAACATGAACGGCAACTCCACGAGATTTCGCCCGCCCGAATCGGACGGTAAGAAACACGGCCAACAGCCGGAGTTCGGAACGGACTTTGCGTCGCTCAAGGCCGCGGAAGCGGAGGACTTTGCCTCGCTGGCGGAAGAAGCCGCCGCGACAAAGCGCAAGGAGAAGGCGCCGGTTGCGACCGATTTTCATTCGCTCAAGGGCGTGGTCGGTTCCGGCGCGCCCAAGCCCTACCAGCGGCGGTCGGGCACAGACCTGTTGCTCGATTTTCTGACGCCCTTCATGATTCTCATCATGGTGACCTCCGTCGTATTCTTCCTGCTCGACGTTCGATTCGTATACACCGAAGTCCACGACGCGAATATCCGTTTTGTCGCGTTCTGCTTCGTGCTCGGCGTGGTGGCGTTAAACCGGCTCATCGCCCGCGACGGCAAAGACGAGTCCATCATGTACATCGTCGGTCTTGCGCTGGCCATCGGTCTGTACACGCTCGCCACGACGACGGCCTACGAAGTCGGATCCGTCGCCGCGCAGTTCATGGGGCAGCCCGGCGTGGCGCTCGGTTTCAATATGACCGTTGTACTCTTTATCTGGTGGCTTGTGAACCGGCTGACTCATGAATGCTGTGTGGACGAAAATTACACGGCTGGCGACATCGGAATCCTCACGGGTACGGCGCGCCGCTTCAAGGAGGCGGTCGAACGCAAGCCGGCGGCGAGTCTATCGGATGCAACCCTCGATGCCATCGACCCCACGGAATGGAAGAAACCGGAGAAGAAGCGACCCAAGCCCATACTCGATACAACCGAACGGCTGTCGAAGCGCCACCCCGGCATTTCGATCTTCTACTTCTCGATCCCAGTCATGGTCGCCTTCGCTTTGGGACAGCGTGTCATTCAGCACGGCGGCCCGCCCATGCTGCTTGCCGGGCACTTTTACATCGCCTGCTACACGATCGCCGCCTTATCGCTGCTCATGTTGTCGAGCCTGGCCGGTTTGCGCGAGTACTTTCGCGCGCGCCGCGTGAAACTACCCGGACGCCTGGGGCCCTTCTGGATTGGGCTCGGCTCCGTGATGGTGCTCATGGTGTTGTTTGCGGCGGCGGTGATTCCGGGGCCGTCTTTGCCACCCATCGCCCACGTCGCCGAACACGAATACGACCCCTGGAACCGGGGGTCGACTTTTCGATTGCAATCCGTTGTGACCCCGGCCGTTGATGTGATCCAGCAGAATCACGTCGTCGATTTCATCGGTTACGGGGTGCTGCTTTGCTTCGGGCTTTTCTTCCTGTACGGATTGCTCCGCGCCGCGGGGGCCATCGCCGTTCGCATCGGGCGCAACCGGGATCGCTATCCGCGTTTCGTGGTTCGATTCTTCAACGCCGTCGACGCGTTTCTCGAACGCATCACCCGCATGCCCGAACTCCCGAAGCTCCGTCGGAAACGCATTCGCGTCGACCGGAGCATCGCCACCTGCGCGCGCATCGAGAATCCCATGGCGCAAGGCCCCGCGCTGAACACCGAGCAACGCATCGAACGCTGCTACGACGCCCTCTGCGCGCTGGCCTACGATCTCGGCGTCCCCCGGCGCATCGACCAGACTCCTAACGAGTTTATCGAGGCGTTCCCAGTGGAACTCAACTCTCTCCGGGAAGAAGCCTACGAACTCACCGACCTCTACGTCCGCTCCGCCTACGCCAACACGAAGTTCGACGAACGCACCGAGGATCGCCTCCGCCGATTCTGGATCACCTACGAACGCGCCCGGAACCGGGTGCTGCGGTAATCAGACGCGGCTTATACGGAGCCATCTTCATCGGACTAGTTTCCGTGATGCGTCCCAAGTTGGATGTCCATCTCCGCGGTGCCTTCCTCGGTGACAGCGACTTCCTCCAGCCGAAAGTTGTCATACTCGTGCAGATGAAACTCGTTTGTCACGTCGCGGTCTTCCGCGAGATCAAACCACGGCAATCGGATTCCGGATGGTGCGCCCACTCTAGCTGGCCGACGGATTGCGTTTGTCGTCACAAGTACGGTGAACGATCCAACTTCCAAGCCGCGAAAGCGGAATTCGCCGCTCGTCTGTACATTGGCTGTGCCTTTGAGTACCGCCCGGAGCGTATCTTGCCCGACTTGATGCGCGTCCTCGAGAAGTGTCACGTGCGCCTCATGATTCAATGGGATGCCGTGGATGCGGCCAATAACTGAACCGGTTGGGAGTGAGACCTCAATATCCTGGACGACTTCGCTATCCGGCGGCACATCAACAACCAGCGAGCGACGGTGTCGGACTCCGTCATCGGTCGTGGTTTCGACGTATAATGCCACGCTGCCGGAGGGGATATCTTCGAAAGCGAATAACTCTTTTCCCTGTACGTAGTCATGTCGGCGATCGACCCCTGCCGCACAAGAAATCTCCGCAATGATTCGAGAGTTGTAGGTTTCGATGGTATCTCCCACTACCACGACGGACCCCACGATGGCAGACGTCGATCGGGTGAAATCGAATTGGACGCTTCGGTCATCGGATTCGTTCAAAGCAACCAACTGCCCGGCAACCAACTCCCGCCTTCCCATCCCCGGTACTTTTGACAACACCGCCACGACCGTCGTTGAGCCTGGTTCAAGGTCATCGAGCACGAACGCACCTGATGCGTCGCTTCTTGCGGGCCTTGGACTGCGGCAGACTGGAAGGCACGGTATCCGGTGGCTCGGG
>CAZWDH010000014.1:0-43036 GCA_964632865.1 uncultured Nitrospiraceae bacterium | reverse complement strand
GCACCTCGTTCGGCGTGTGCGCGTTGCAGATTCGCGAGCGCGTTCAGATAGGCCGTGTTGTGAGGCAGCCAGACCTCGTTGGGTTCAAAGTCGGGAATGTCGAGGCCGCGCATGTCGAAGTGGGGCCGGTCGTCTCCGGGCGCGCGCCAGGTGATGCCGTTCACCACGCTCCCCGGCACCGCGCCGCGGGGCACGCCCGCCATGGTATAGCGATGGTGATACGTCGGCGGATGGTGGCTGCCGACGCCTTCCATGAGGCACAGGTCGTAGGGGTTGTTGCCAAGTATCCAGTTGAGCTGATCGTAGACAAAGGCGAGATAGCGCGTGTCGCCCGTATATCGGTAGGCAATCGCAACGGTGCTCGCTGCTTCGAGCACATGACTGCTGTTGCCCACATGCCAGCCGCCGGTCTCGGGTGGGGTGCCAAAGAAAGTCGGATTGTCCGGAGGCCCGTACATGTACACGCCAAAGGGGTTCTGCGCAAGCCCGAGAATCGCGTCCGCATGCGCCACGTATGCTTCGCGTACCTGAGCGGAATGATCTTCGTTGAAGATCTCATCGTATCGTTCAACAATTGCCGCGTCCGCATATCCGACCTCCGGCAACAGTGCGCGCGCCGCGTCCGCGTATGCGGCCTCGCCGGTTAACGCGTAGAGATCGAGCGCGGCGCTCAACTGGCGCGCATCGCGAGAGCCGCGTTCCGCGCGCCATGCGAAGGCCTGCCTAGCCGCGTCGACGTAGGCATCGTTCGGCTCGATGAAGCGGGCAATCTTCGCGGCGGCGGCCAAGTGGTTGGCGGGGTCGTTCCCCGATTCCGCGCCTCGGATACGCCGTTCGTCTCCCGTGTTGGGGATGTTGTCAGTTTCCAGTTCCGGCGGACCCCAAAACCCGTAGCCGGAGGAGATGTCGCCACGGGAGGAACCGTCCGGCGCGAGCATGCGGCGCATGAGATCCGCGCCCCAGAGAATCTCATCCAGAAAATCGCTCTGTCCGTTGCCGTCGCGATCGATGGCATTGAATGCATCCGTGCGGGCTTCGTATGCGCGAAGCAGCCCGTAGACGTAGGGTGCGTTGTTGTACGTGTTGTAGTCGCCGGCGTCGTGCCAGCCGCCGGACAAGCTGTACTGCCGTTCGCCGTCCGGACTGACCGCGTCATCCAGATGGCAGGGGCCGTGGAAGCCCGGGATCTCCATGCCGCATCGCTGGTAGAAAAAGAATTGGTACGCAGGCTCTGCCGTCTTCGTCCAGATGCGATTTTCAGCGATGGTAAACGGCCACGATTCACCGAATGCGTCGTCGATACTAACCCGAACGCGATATGATCCGGGTTCGTCGAACGCGGAAAAGTCGCCGCGCCAATATTCATTGCCCCAATCGTTCCCGTAGGCGCCGGTAATGCGGCCTTCATGCGTCAGTTCGCCTTCAAATGCGACGGTTCCCGATTCATCCACAAGCGCAAACGTCGCCGGCGACTCGCCCACGAAGTTGCTCCACGCCGTGAACCGTTTCGGCGCGCCCATGTCGTATCCAACCTGGTTTACGGCCGGTTTGATCAAGGGGCGTTCATCGTAGTGCGCTACGATGGTTGCCTCGTCCCAGCGAATCTCTGTGTCGCTTGCAGGCGTCGTGCAGACCAACTGGACCCACTCCGCACTCTGCGGCGGTTGAATACCGGTGCCTGCGAGGGCGCGCCAACCCTCCGTTTCATCACCGGATTGCAGTGCGTCAACCCGCAACTCGCCCCGGTCGCCCAACCAACGAAGGCAAGCCGAAGCGTCTTCGTGACCGTTACCCGTCACGAATACTCTGGCGTCTACTCGCACCATGCCGGCGCCAATCGGGATGGGCTTGGATGCGAAAACCGTGTCCGCAGCGCCGGGCAGGACGATAGCGCAAGGCGAATTGTCGCGCCCGCCCGATTCAGTCCAACGCAGCCTTGCGTCCAGTGATTCTTCACGCCAACCGACAGGCACGCGCACTTCCGTCAGCGGCCCGTTGTCGCCGTCGTGTGGCCTGGATTCAGCGCGGCGGAAATCGCCGTTGTCCACGAGTTCGCGTGTGGTGGACACCAGCCTCGTCGTGGCCGTTTCGCGATCTAATGTGGATCCCGTTTCAGCGATATTGGCGCGGTTCGAGGGCCAGGGAACTAACGCAGGATCGTACCGGCCGCCCAGGGTGAGACACCGCAACGCGCGGTCGCTGCCACCAAAAAGAATGTCGGTCCTGCCGTCGCCGTCGATATCCGTAATCGTAGCGGGACGAATCAGGCGAAGCCCGGCTCGATACTTCCACTCGAGGCGGCCGTGGGCGTTGATGCAGTAGAGATTGTGATCGCCGCTCGCGACGAGGATTTCGATCTCGCCATCACCGTCCACGTCGCCGATGGACGCCGCGCCATGTGTAGCCTTGTCCGTTGTAAAGACCCACCGCAGCGTGCCCGTGTGATCGATGCAGTGAACGTGCCCGGAGTTGTCCGGAGCGATGATCTCGGTGGAGCCGTCGCCATCGATATCGCCTACCGCGAGTCCCCCTGCGGCATAGGCATCGGGCGGGCCGAGAACCCCGCGTTTCCAAAGCGGTTCGCCATTCAACGCGTCGAAGCAGTAGACAAAATCGCTGTTGCCGGATAGCGCGAGGATGACTGTAGGCCCATCGTTGACCAGTCGCGTGACCACTGGCGCACCTTGAAACTGGTCGCCGGTAATCCGGTGCCAGCGCACTTCGCCGTTGTAACTAACGCAGCAAGGTCCAGACTGGTCGAGCGCGACGATCTCCACGCGGTCGTCGCCGTCGAGATCCGCCGCGGCAATCGGACCACCGATGTGCAGCGGTCCTCCCTCAATGGATTCGCGCGTCCATAGTGGGTCGCCCGTCGCGGTGAGCGCCACGATGGCGTTTTGCGTACCCGCAATAGCCTCATCAACGCCGTCCCCGTCAAGGTCAGCCCAGATGGCCGTGCCCCATTCGATCGACCCGACGTTGCGCGTCCACAGTTCCTGGCCGGTCGCGGCGTCAACGCAGCAGAGTTTCCCATCCGAGTTGCCGATCAAGAGTGTGCCCTCACCGTCGCGCGCGGTGAAGCTCAGCGAAGCGCCGGAGGTTAACCGCCGGGTCCATCCCCCTGCGTATCGCCAGAGCAATTCCCCTTTCGCGTCGACGCACAGCATTTCTCGGACCTCGCTGTCGCTGATGATGGTCTCGAGACCCGGACTGCGGTGGACATCCGCGACAAGGGGCGAAGGATACAGATTTGATTGGGCCTCGTAGGTCCAGATGAGTTCGGGTTCGGCAGTAGAAGCTTGCCACGCCAGTACGCCCGCCGTCAGGGCAAGTACGGCGGCTCGCGGACAGAGCGGTCCCTTGCTTGACGTGTACATGCAGAATCCCCCTATTCGACCACGGCGTAAAGCGTGCGCGAAGTCGTCTGCTTCAGTTTGTCTGTAACCGTCAACGTAATCGGGTAGCGTCCCGGTTCCGTATAGGCGCGCTCCAGGAAAAATTCCTTGGATTGCTTGCCGTCGCCGAAGTCCCACTCTACCTTCTTGAGCGAAAACGTGGGGTCATACGGGACCGAAAGGCCCGCCACGAAAGGTGCTTCGATGGTCACCGGCAGCATCCCCGACGGAGACCGCAGGATGTCGAGCACGCTGAAGGACACCGGTTCGCCCACTTTCGCGTGGATGTCGCGAACCACGGGCAACAACCCTAACGGCCCCTGTCCAACGAGCACATCGGCTACGGCCCGCATGCTTTGATCGATGGCATCCGGATTGCTGTAACTCAGAACGATGGCTTCGGCATCGACCAAATCCGGCAAGGTGCTTGGATAACCCAAGAGAACCACCACAACACGAACGCCTTTGCTGCGCAACGCGGAGATGAGTTCGAGTTGCGTGCTCATGCGGATATCCGGCGTGACGATCACGACAACCGTTTTGATGCCGCGAATGTGGGACGTGAGCCGCGCGATCTCGAAGTCGTAGATCTCGCCGCCGTACTTCGCGGAGCCGATTCGCTGGCGCGATACCGGCTTGATGTATTCCTCCAGCGCATCCGCGAGGGTCTCCACACCCGCGACGCCCGTCACGCCTACGGGGACAGACTCGGCCTTGTTCAGGGGCAGCACGTTGCCGCGATTCTGAACGAGCGTGATGGAGCGGCGTTCGATCTCGTACGACTCGTCGGGATAGGCCTTCTTCTTCGCCAGTGCTGCCGCGTCCTTGGTGGTCGGCAACTCCCGTTTCCGCAGTTCGTACTTGTCCTTCAGCGCGATGATGCGCGCAAGCGACGTGTCCACGGCGTCCTGACTCATCTCACCGTTGCCGATGGCGGTAACGACGTCGTCAACGGTCTTCATGACCCGGCGGCCGGCCTCGTTCCAGTAGATCATGTCCGCGCCGGCTTGCAGAGCCATTATCGCGGCCTTCGTAGGGTCATGTTTGACGGCGATGTCGTTGGTATCCATGGGCCCCGCGATGATGACGCCCTGGAAGCCCAGTTGCTGACGCAGGATGTCCCGCATGACGACGGACGATAGGCTCGCGGGTTCGTTCGCGGGGTCGAGTGTCGGGACCAGCGTGTTTCCCACATGGATCACTTCCACTCCGGCATCAATGGCTTTCTTAAAGGGCAAGAGGTCGATCTCCGCGACCGTCGCCGACGGCGTAAGCAGAATAGCCGGCATTCGGGGTGCACGGTTGGCGCCGCCTCCCGGGAATCCCATGGGCACCGCGATGACCTTGTGTTCAGTCATGGCGGAGACGATGGCCGCAGCCGTGTCGCCAACGAAGGCCGGATCGGAACCGAGGCATTCGATGCTGCCGGTCGCGTCGGGCAGGGTGGGGGCCAGGGACAGCGAAGGCCCCAGGTGGAAGTTGAACCCCATCAGCGTGAGATGGTCGGCGGTCAGCCCGGCCAGCCGTTTGGTCACGTCCGCATCGTTTGCCGCGGCAATCGCCAGCAACGAGGGCAGCGCAATGAAACTGTCGTCCAGCTGCGCGTTGCCCCGTCGCGGCAGCTCGTACAGGTTCGTGCCAATGAACAGCGGAATGCCGGTCGCCATCTCCATGGGCATCTGCCGGATCGCGGCGACGTAGCTGGCCGCGGTCGTGGGCCGGGACACCGGCGGAAGGATCACACCCCCCGGCGAGTACTTGGCAAGCAGTTCCTGATCGGACGCGTCCGGCCTGGGCGTGCCGGTCAGGGTGACCAGCATCAGTTGCGACACCCGTTGCCGCAGGTTGAGCGATTGGACCAGTTGTGCCGGTTCGTCGACAGGCGACTCGTCGGAATCGGGTTTCGGCTCGGGCGTCGATTCCGGCTTGGAGATGGGTGGCGCGTCGACCACATCGCGCGTGGACGCGCCAAAACCGGTCTGGTTCCGCTGCGCGGTGGCCGGCAGTGACAGGGCGAGCAGTAGGACGATCAAAGTCAGACTGTGCAAATTGCGCATGGGGGCTCCTCGCTGTATCGCGCAATTGTACCAATTGGCGGGGGACGAGCAAACCGGGACGGAAAGCTACAACCCCTCTTCGATTTGCCGGCGCTCCAACGCGAGGATCCGGTCCCGGTACTCAGCGGCCTTCTCGAATTCCATCTTGCCCGCCGCTTCTTTCATCTTCTTCTTGAGGTCGCGGATGGTCTTGGCGAGGTTGAAGGTGGGCACGTACAGATCCTGTTCCTCCGCCGCCTTGGCAACGGTCACATAGTCGCGCTCGTGTATGCTGTTCATTACGTCGGCGATGGCCTTCTGAATCGAGCGCGGGGTGATCTTGTGCTTCTTGTTGTAGGCTAACTGCTTTTCGCGGCGGCGCTCCATTTCTTCCAGCGCGCGCGTCATCGACCCCGTCGTTTGGTCGGCGTACATGATGACCCGGCCGTTTACGTTTGGCGCCGCGCGGCCGCAGGTCTGCACGAGGCTCGGTTCGGAACGGAGGTAGCCTTCTTTGTCCGCGTCGAGGATCGCGACAAGGGCAACCTCCGGCAGGTCCAGCCCTTCGCGAAGCAGGTTGATGCCGACCATGACGTCGTACTCGCCTGCGCGCAAGGCGCGCACGAGTTCGATGCGCTCCAGAGTCTCCACGTCGGAGTGCATGTAACGGACGCGGATGTTCAGATCGCGCAGGTATTCCGTGAGGTCTTCCGCCATGCGTTTGGTCAGCGTCGTGACCAGCACGCGTTGATTCGTCGCGACGACTTTGCGGATCTCGTCCAGCAGATCGTCCACCTGCGACGACGCGGGACGCACCTCGACTTCCGGATCGATCAACCCCGTCGGACGCACCACCTGCTCCACGATAAGGCCTTCGCTGGCTTTCAGTTCATAGGGTCCCGGCGTGGCGCTGACGTAGATGCGTTGGCCCGCCAGCTTCTCGAACTCCGCGAACTTGAGCGGCCGGTTGTCCCGCGCGCAGGGCAGGCGAAATCCGTACTCGACCAGCTTGTCCTTGCGCGAACGGTCGCCCTTATACATGGCCTCCAGTTGCGGCACCGTGATGTGGCTTTCGTCCAGCACGATAATCCCGTCGTCGGGAAAGTAATTGATCAACGTGTACGGCGGTTCGCCCGGCATGCGGCCGTCGAGGTGCCGCGAATAATTCTCGATGCCGTTGCAATATCCAATTTCGCTGAGCATTTCGATGTCAAACCGCGTGCGCTGCGACAGGCGCTGCGATTCGAGGATCTGGTTCTCGCCCTCCAGGTCCTTCACGCGCTCTTCCAGTTCGAACTCGATGCCCTGGATCGCCGTACGCAACACGTCGGCCGTGGTGGCGTAATGGGAGCCGGGATAGATCGCGGTCCGCCGCAGTTTCCGGTTAACCGTGCCGCGCAAGGGGTCGATTTCGTAGAGCCCATCGATCTCATCGCCGAACAGTTCGACCCGTATCGCGATCTCCGCCTCGTACGCGGGAAAGATATCGATGGTGTCGCCCCGCACGCGGAAGGTGCCGCGGTAGAAGTCCACGTCGTTCCGGCTGTACTGCATCGCGACGAGGCCGGCAATCAAATCCTCGCGGTCGATCGTTTGCCCCGGCTCCAACTCCACGCGCAACGCGTTGTACGTTTCCGGCGACCCGATACCGTAAATGCAGGACACGCTGGCCACGATGATCACGTCGCGCCGCGTGAGCAGCGCCCGCGTGGCCGAGTGGCGCATCTTGTCAATCTCGTCGTTGATGGACGATTCTTTTTCGATGTACGTGTCCGTTGTCGGGACGTACGCCTCCGGCTGGTAATAGTCGTAATAGCTGACGAAATACTCGACCGCATTCTCGGGAAAGAGACTCTTGAACTCCGAATACAACTGGGCCGCAAGAATCTTGTTCGGCGCGATGACCAGCGCCGGACGGTTCACCTCCGCGACGACGTTCGCCACCGTGAAGGTCTTCCCCGACCCCGTCACGCCCAGCAAGACCTGATGCTTCAGCCCTTCCCGCAGCCCCCGCGTCAACTCGCGGATAGCCTTCGGCTGGTCGCCTTCCGGCTTGAACTCGCTCGCGATTCTAAAAGGCGCGGTTTCGAGCGTGTCTATACGGACCCGTTCAGGCATATACCGACCTTACTTCTTCCCCGCCATGTGTTCGCTGGGGACGTGGTTGACTTCGACGACACCGGGGACGGTGCGGATGGTGGCGGCGACGCGGGCGACGCTGTCGCGGTCGGGCGCTTCGAAGATGAATTCGAAGAGGCACTTGCCGTTGTCGCCGGGCGTGAACTGGGCCTGGGTGATGCTGATGTTCATGGGGCGAATAGCGTTGGTGATGTCGGCGAGCATGTTGGGGCGCTGTCCGGTGGTGACGCGCATGCCGGTTTCCACATGCTCCTCACCGTCCCACGATGCTTCGATGATGCGCGACGGGTCGCGCTGCGTGTTCGCGAAGTTCCGGCAATCGGCGCGATGGATAGTGATGCCGGGACTCTTCGTGGCATAGCCGATCACCGCATGACCCGGCATGGGCCGGCAACACTTGGCGAAATTGACGGCGATGCCCTTCGAGCCTTCGATGCGGATGAGCTTGTCCCGCGTGGCGTCGTCGACCTGCCGGATCTTCGGTTTGGTTTCCGGCAGAACCTTGACGGTATCGCGCCGGAGTTGGCCTTCCAACGGTTCCAGCTCACCCAGTTCGCGCAGCCGCTGACGGATGCGCGTCCGCGCTTTGCCTGTGATCACGATCTCCAGCCAGTCCAGGTGCGGCTTCTGCGCGCGCGACGTGAGGATCTCCACCGCATCTCCGGTTTGCAGGTTGTAGCGAAGCGGCACCAGTCGGCCATTCACCTTGGCGCCGATGCAATGGTGGCCAATGTCCGAGTGGACGCCATAGGCGAAGTCCAACGGCGTCGCGCCCTCCGGGAGTTCCTTTACCTCGCCCTTCGGCGTGAACACGTAGATGTCTGACCGCGATACATCGCGTCGCAAGCTGTCGAGGAGTTCATCGGGGGCATGGGTGTCCTGAAGCCACTCATACATCTGACGCAACCAGCGCAATTGCGTGTCCAACTTCGAATCGCTGCCGCCTTCCTTGTAGGCCCAATGCGCGGCGATGCCTTCCCTGGCCGTTCGGTCCATATCTTCCGTACGGATCTGGATTTCCAAGGGGTATCCGTTCTCCCGCATCACGACCGTGTGGATGGACTGGTACATGTTTACCTTGGGCATGGCCACGTAGTCTTTGAAGCGGCCCGGCACCGGGGTCCAAATCTGGTGAACGACGCCGAGGGCGTTATAACAGCCTGAGACGGTTTGCGTAATGATCCTCACGGCGAGGATGTCCATTACCTCGTCGAAAGCCTTCCCCTGTTGCACCATCTTCTGATAGATGCTGTAGAGGTGTTTCGGACGGCCAATTACGCGGGCATTCACTTCCGCTTCGGCCAAGCGACTCTCCAGGTACTCGATGGTCTCGTTGAGCCAGGCCTCACGTTCCCGCCGTTTCATCGCAACATGGGTCGCGATGTTCCGGTACTCGTCCGGGTTCAGGTGGTGAAAGGCATGATCCTCCAACTCCCACTTCCACCGCGCGATACCGAGCCGATGGGCGAGCGGCGCATAAATGTCGAGCGTCTCCCGGCAAATGCGCTCGACGCGTTTCGGGTCGCGCAGGAACTCAATGGTCCGGATGTTGTGCAGGCGGTCTGCCAGCTTGATGAGAATTACCCGTACGTCGCGCGCCGTGGCCACCAGCATCTTGCGCAGGTTTTCCGCCTGTTTTTCCTGCAGAGTGGGGTTCGGCGTGGACCACTTCATCGACTTAATCTTGCTCACGCCATCCACGAGGGCAGTGATTTCCGGGCCAAAGGTCTTCTCGAATTCATCGTGGGTTACCCGGGTGTCTTCAAGCACATCGTGAAGAAGTCCGGCCGCGACCGTTGTGGGGTCCAAATTCGACTGGGCGAGTATGCGCGCCACTTCGATGCAGTGCGAGACGTACGGGTCGCCCGATTCCCGCTCTACGCCGTGGTGGGCCTCGTTGGCAAAGCGGTACGCCTTGCGCACGACAGTCAGATCTGCCCCGGGCGCATTCTTGCGGAGTTGCTTGAGGAGTTTTGCGAATTCTTCTCTCATGGGAGTCCGAACGCCTGTGTAATCCTTGATAAAACACCGGTACCGGCGTTCTTCATCCCGCCATTTTACCACTTGACGGGGGTGGGAATCATGGCGCGCGCCGCGACTTGGTGTTCGCGAAGCGCTATAGTAGCGCCCTCGCGGTTTCACGGGTAGAAAGGGGACAAAACGACTATGCCGTACTATCCCGATGTGGCGGAGCTGGCCGAGCAACTCAGCCTGTGGGCGGACCTGCGCCACGAGCAGGGATTCCCCCCTGAAAGGGTTCTGCAACGCGTGCGAACCCAACTCGCACAGGCCATTCGCGAATTAGAGCGCACCCCCGCACCGCCGGAGACGGCGCGCCGGGAACCGGACAGACTCCCGGCGATACGGCGATTGCGTCCGCAAGGGCCCCGCAGGCTGTGGGAGCGCCTGCCGGCACGCGGCGTTCGTGACAAGCTGCTCGGCGCATGGCTGGGCCGGGCGGCCGGGTGCACCCTCGGTGTCCCCGCGGAGTCCTGGCCGGTCGAAGACATGGCCAATCTGGCCAGTTTCGGCGGCCAACCCTTCCCGCCGGAGGATTACTGGGCCGCGCATCCGCAAGGTGGTCGGGTTCATTACGGCACCTGCACCCTCGACGACTACCTGCAAGGTCAAATCCGCGCCGTACCGGTCGATGATGACTTAGGCTACACCCAATTGGGGTTATTGATTCTGGAAAAGTATGGCCCGGATTTCACAACCGCCAATGTGGGCGAAGCCTGGGTCCGGCACCTGCCCATCGCGTGTACCGCCGAAGACGTGGCGCTGCGGAATTTGAAAGCCGGCGTTGCGGCAGGCTCCGCCGGAGCGCGCGGAAACCCCTACGTGGAATGGATTGGCGCGGACATTCGCAGCGACCCCTGGGGCTACGCCGCCATGGGATGGCCGGAAAAAGCGGCCGAGTTTGCGTACCGCGACGCCTACCTCTCGCATCGCAAGAATGGTATCTACGGGGCCATGTTCTTCGCGGCGGCCATCGCGGCGTCATTTGCGGTGGACGACCCCATCGAGGCGCTGCGCATCGGCCTGACCGAGATCCCGCGCGACTGCCGGCTTGCCGGGGATCTCCGTTGGGCCTTGCAACGCGCGCCGCGTCTGGACGGGTGGGAACACGGACGGCGGCTCGTGGAAAAGCGCTTCGCCGGCATGCACCACGTGCACACAAACAACAACGCCTGCCTTACCGTTTTCGGTCTGGCGCTCGGACAGAAAGACTTCACGAAAACCATCGGCTATACCGTCGCCATGGGGCTCGACAACGACTGTACCGCGGCAACCGCAGGCTCGATCCTCGGCGCCATTCTCGGAAAGCGCGGCATCCCCGAGCATTGGTGGAAGCCGTTCCGCAACCGCGCGCTCACGTATCTGAAGCAGGTCTCGCCGATGAAGAACACGGATATCGCGCGACGATTTCATGCGCAGGCGATTCGCGTTTGGGCGGAGTGAGCCTTCAGAAGGCGTCTGAGGGGTGGCTCATGGGTTCCCAGGTCAGGATAGTGGCGGGGCTGTCGTGTTTGGCCAGTATGAGACGATCGCCTTCCTCGAGGTCGACGTACTCCGGGCAGTTGTCATGGGCCAGGACGGCGGGGCCGCGGGTAATAAGCACGCGGATCGTGACATCGTCCGGCACCACGAGATGACTGGTCAATTCCGTGGTGTTCTTAAAGGCAATGCCGAGTCCCGCGTGAAACACCCCGCGGGTAATTTGATTGAAATAGGCCGTGCTTCCGAAGGGCGTACTGACGACGACACCGTCACCGATGATCTCCGCCTCGTCCGCGAAGGCTTCGTCGTTGATCCAGACCTTTAATCGCACGGCGGAGTTAATGTTGCCCATGTGTACGTTGAACTCATTCATGGCGGTGAGCGTGCGCTTCGGCATCGGCGTGCTGTCTCGAAACACGCGGCACCCGATCTTGATGAAGGCGTTTCGCGTAAGCCGGTTCTTCGCCAGCCGTTCAATCACTTGATCGGGGGGATGGGGGATGCAGCGAATGCCCCTGCGGCTGTTGCGGATCGGCAGTTTGGTCACGCCCGGCCATTCCTGCTCCGCAGAGAGCAAGGTTCCGTCGCCGCCGTAACAGACCACCAACTCCGGGTCGCTGTCTACGACTTGATACTCGGGATATTTGGACAGGATGGGCCGTAAGGTGTCTGCTTCGGCGCCAAATAATAAGGTTCGCATGGGGTTATTCCGCTTCCCTGACCGCACGAGGATCGCACTTATAACACGCGGGATGCAAATCGGCGGGAGACGAGATAGGTCATTGCCACGAGGAGCATGAGGAAGACGCTATAGGCAAAGGCGGTGCCAATGCCCGACCCGCGCCAAGCGCTGTTGATCTGGACCGAGATAGGCACGTTGGCAGGAATCCACAGCAAGATGGACGCGACAAACTCTCCCAGACTCGTGGCGAAGACGAGGGCTGCGCCCGCACCGAGCGCAGGCGCCACGAGCGGCACGACAATGCGACGGAAGCAGTATCCGCGCGACGCGCCCAACGTGCGGCCCGCTTCGATAAGCGTCGCGTCGAACTGCTCGACGGAAGCGGCGGCCATCCGGGTGAGCAACGGGACGTTACGGACAAAGTACGCGAGGGGCAACAACCAGACCGTGCCGACCAGGGGCAGCCAGCGGTCGTTGAACGCCACGATGAGGTTGACGGCAATGACGGTCCCCGGCAGGGCCCAGGGGATCATGACCAACACATTCAGCCAACGTCCGCCGCGGCGTTCTCGCGCGATGAGGTACGCGGCCGGCATTGCGATCACCAGCGTCGCGACCGCAGCCAGGGCGCTCATCCAGACGCTGTTCCGGATAGGGCGAAACGCCGTGGGATCGCGCAGGATCGTCAGGTAGTTTTCAAACGTATACGACGTCGGAAATACCTCCGCGTACCACTCGCGATGTTGGACGAAAGACAACAGAACGATCGTCGCATGGGGCAACAGCAAGACGGACAAGACCAAACCGGACAGGAACCCCGCCAGCATTCTTCCTCGCCGCGATCGGATGCGCACGCGCGTCCCTTTGGACGCGGTGCCGCCGGCCCTGCGCCGCGCCCGGAAGATGAGAACGCCCAACAGCGAAACCGCAGCCAGCACCACCGTCAAGGTCATGGCGGCCGCGTCGTTGTGCTGCGTCTGTTCCTCGTAGATTCGCACGCTCAGCATGGGGTAGTCGTTCCCGAAGATGAGCGGCGCGCTGAACGAAGCGCCCGACGACATGAACGTAAGGAGTGCCGCGCCGCGCAAGGCGGGCATGAGTTGCGGCGAGGTGACCTGTGCGAACACGCGCATCCGCCCGGCGCCAAGCGTGCGCGCCGCTTCAATCTGCGCCACGTCCAGACTTTCAAGGGCGGCCGAAACCATGGCGTAGAAGAAGACGTAGAAGGAGTACACGTGGATCAGCAGGATAGCCGACGGCCCTTGTAGAAAGGCGTCTTCCAGGCCGAACGTCTCTTCCAGAAACCGCGGGACGAAACCGTCTCGCCCGATGAGATAGTAGAAACTGACCGTGCCCACCAGCGGTGGGAGCGTGAACGGCAGGTAGGCCAGCGCGGCCATGAGGTTGCGCCCGGGGTAGGTGTACCGCGTCACGAAGAATGCTATCGCCGTGCCGACGATGCCAGCGCCGGCGACCGACAGGAACGATATGAGCACGGTGTTGCGAATTGCAGCGAGGCCTGACTTAGCGGTAATGGCGTCCGGTTGCCACGAGGAAAGTGATTCGGCCAAGAGCCGCAGTGCGGGGTAGGCGATGGTGAAGCCCAGCGCGGCCACACACAACGCGAGCAGCATGCGATCGAGGGAACGCTGGTCGGCGTGACGCGTCGCGTTGGACACGCGGTTCAACTCTCGGCGGAAGCCTCAGCGGTGAGATCGTGTTGCACGAAGTCGGAAATGGCGTCGCGATCATCTTCCGAAATCTTGGTATACAGGATGGCCACCTTGAAATGGTCGTCGCCCATTTCGTGAGGGTCGCAACGCACAACGATGCCTTCGCACTCGATGCGACGGTCGGCGGGTTTCGGCAGTTCCAGCGCGATGCTCATGCGCGTCATTAACGGAACCGGTTTCACCGTATGACATAACACGCCGTTGGCGCTGATGTTGTCGATGTGGTTGAGAACGCCGGGACCGCCGTCGTCCACGATGGCCGGAAATCCCCGCCGGCTCCGCGCGTACCGCCGCCGTTCATCGCCCGAATACCGCATGTCACTCCCTCCAAACCATCACATCGCCAAGATATGGTTACCGTCACCTTCTGTCATCCTAGCGCAGAACGGGCGAGATTGCAACGGTTGGATTGGCCCTCGGCACAACGATCACCGCGTTCCCTTACAACTGGAGGAGTTTCTGGAGCGCCAGCAGCGCGCTCGCCTTCCGCTCCGCTTCGTTCGTGATGGTCCAGTCTTCCGCAGCAAAAATCTGCATCTGAAGCTCAGGCGCGCGCGTAATCAAGTGCAGTCCATCACGCGTAAACGTGGGCAAACCGCCGCAGTTTTCCAAGGCAAGCAGAGGACGGCCATCTTTCATCGCAAAAACCACCGCCTGGCCGCGGCTTCTTCCCACAAAGCGCTCACCATCGGGATGTACCGCGAGTTGAGTCACGTCGTACCGTTGGACACGATAGATCTCACGGTTCGTCTCCAAATTCCAAAGTAGCGGTTCTGAAGATGTGCCGAGAAAGAGAATCTGTGGCTTGTTCGGGATCGGAATTGCGCGGTACGGCCACCCAATCGCATTGACCGTATACGGGAGCACCGCGCCATCTGCGGCATCGTGGAAGCGCACACAAACCTCGTCCGTGCCGTACCGGCCCCAGGAACCGCTCATGATCCGCTTGCCGTCCGGGGTGAATGCCAAGAGCGTGGTCTTACGGACGCCGTCGTCCAGTACAAGCTGCGTTTCACCGGTTCGCGCATCGACGATGCGGGACGGGTTCACCCCATTGTTCACCGAGGTGTCTTCCCCGAAGCCAATCGCGACGCGCGTCCCGTCCGGCGAGCACCCGATGGCGAAAACCGGTTCCTTGTCCTCCGCCGAGATGGTCCATAGCGGCGTCTCGCTTCCGATTCGCCACGCCTTGGCGGTCCCATCATTGGCTCCGGTGTAAAGGATGGAGCTATCCGGACTGAAGGCCAGCGTCGTCAGCACGCCCTCGTGCGCTTTCCATTCATGCACGAGATCAAAGGATGGAACCTGCCAGGTTCGCACCCACCCGTTATCGTCGCCCCGGGCTAAGGTCGAGACCGTTGCATCATACGCGTAGGGCCTTTTGGGCCACGTGTCCTGATTCACCGCGTCTTCCGCATTTAGGACCGGCAGATTCGGGAAGGGAATGGTATGCCGTTTGCGATCGACCGATAGATCCCAGAACCGGAGCGTCATTTCATTTCCGTAGGTGACCGCGCAACGGCTGTTCGGACTGAACGAGAGCGATTCCGTGCCGCCCGAATCGGTGACCTCTTCGCGGATGAATTGACCGCTCGCGACGTCCCACAAGTAAATGCGGTTGCCCGCGGCGAACCCAATGAGACGCGCATCTGGCGTTATGTCCAGGTTGCGAAACCCAAAATGCCCGACGGGAACTCGATGTTCGAGTGACTGCGTGGCTAGATTCCAGACCTCCACTTCGCCGTCAGGGGTATACGTCGCGACCTTTCCGGCGTCTCGGGCCAAGGCCGCGCGCCCGTTTAAGCTTCGGCCAAGCTTTCTTTTCTCGCCTGTTTCCGTATCAAGCAGAATGACGTCGTCGTCCGTACACAATACATGGCGGTTATCTTCAAGAAACCCGAGCACAATCCCGTACGGCGGTTCATGAAAACTGCCCCAGAAATCCAGATCGAAGGGAGGTGCTGTAGCGGTTGCCATCGGAAATCGGCGTATCTCGTTACCGGTGTCCGCCTCCCATAGGATGACCTCGCGCAATTGTTTGTCCGGCCCGATCCGGTAACCGGCCGCGAGGCGTTCGTCTGGTGAGAGGACGAATGACGCCAGCCAACCAGACTCGATGGTGTATCGCGCGAGGATCGTGTCGTTCACATAATCGAACAAGACGACGTTCGTTTCGTCCTCCGCCACGGTGATTGCGCTGAGATCGGCCTTGAATCCATTGCACCAGGGCATTCCGAGGAACCGATCGACCTCGCTGATGTAGATCGTATCTCCCTTGGCAATGTCGAAGATGGTCTTGACCCCGCCGAAGTCATGGGCGACGAGCACATGCCGGTTGTCCGGTCCGAAGATGGCGCGCAAGGGCATCCCCGTCATGCCGCGCATGGGATCGTCGGCTATCGAGTACACCGCAGGGTCACTTTCGATCAGTAATCTCCCCCATTCCCAACCGCGGAGATGGCTCGGCAGCCGGTGTAGCAACTGCGTCGCCTTCCATCCGTTCGCTCCGTCGATGTTGGTCTTGGCTTCGACAAGTGCGGACGAGTAATACTCCCATTCCAATCGCTTGTTGACCGCCTGAGTTTCTATACGCAGCGCGCGCTCGGTTTCACGGGCCCGGTAAAGTTGCAGGTTGTAGTAGGCGCCCAGAGCCGCAAGGAGAACGAGCGAAGCGGCGACCGCGCTCAGTATTGCCTTATGCTCGCGTACGTAGCGTCTAAGATGCTCCGAAAACCGGTACCGGTATGCGCTGACCAGGGCGCCGGAGAGGTACCGCTGGATGTCATCGGCCAATTCCTTGGCGGACTGGTACCGCCGAGCGCTCTCCCGGTCGATGGCGCGCGCGCAAATCGCGACGATTTCCGGAGGCGTCTCCGGTTCCTCCTCCAAGACCGACGGTGGCTGGTCGGAGACAACCTGGTTCAGGATCTCCTTGGCGGTCTTCCCGCGGAACGGCGGGCGGCCCGTGAGGATCTCGTACAGAATCGCGCCAAGAGCGTACACGTCGCTGCGCTCGTCCACGCGATCGACAGCGCCCCCGGCCTGTTCCGGCGCCATGTAATGCGGCGTGCCAAGCACCTGGCCGTACTGAGTCTTTTCCAGGTCCAGCGCTTCGCCCTCACGGCCCAGGCGCAAGATGGTCGACAAGGGATCGGCATGCACGTCCGGCTGGTTTTTCGCTTTGGCGAGACCCCAGTCGATGACGACCGTTTCCCCGAATTCGCCAACCATCACGTTGGACGGCTTCAAATCGCGGTGGAGCACCCCGCGCGAATGGGCGTACGCGATGGCCTGGCACAAGTCGACGAAGTGCGGTAACAGTTGAAGCCGTGCGGTCAAATCCTTGGCTTCCTTCAAAGCCTGAGCCAGCGTCCGACCGCGGACCAGCTTCATCGTGTAGTACAGGGAACCGTCCGGCCGGTAACCGAGTTCGTACACGGGCACGATGGAGGGGTGCTCCAACTGTCCCGTGATGCGTGCCTCTTGCAGGAATCGCGCGGTCAGTTGGACCGCCTGGCGCACCGGCGTGGGCGTGGGAAGTTCGCTCGCCTTCTTCCGGACTGGAAGCAACTCCTTTAATGCCACGTCACGGCCCAGGTATTCATCATGGACAAGAAAGACGCGCCCCATTCCGCCCCGGGCGAACTCGGGTCCTTGCGAATACCGGCCGGGCGTCTCCGGCACGCCAAGCATTTCACCGAGTTCCAGCCGGACTGGCTTCGTACCGGGCAGCATCACTTCCACATCCCGTCCGGTGACGAGAATCGAGCCGGTTCGCGTGTCGTTTAGGGTATCCGCGCCGCCGAAGGTCTCCAAGGCCGCGACTACGTCGCCCACGTGGGCTTCCACGGTCTTGTCCACGAGCGACCAGACCAGATCCCGGTCTTCGGGTCTTAGCAGGCCGGTTTCGACAAGACGTTCAGCCAGGTCGCGCGACGGATCCACCGCCCATGAAGCCGCGACTTCCATGAGCCGCGCGGGCGGCACGCGGAAAAGCTGCACCGCCAATATAGCGAAAAGCAGGTTGCGATCGCGCTGGGTAGGTTCATGGTCCATGCGTAAGAGTATCGCAACCGCGCCGGGGGCTGCGCAAAGTAAATTGAACGTCGGCCGCCGATTGCTCAGAAGCGGGCATGCGCGACCATCGTCGGCGCGTTGACGCGTCAAACCCGTATCTGCACAATGCCGCAAGGAGCATGGGCGTCCCGCCCGTGTAAGATCGGGAGCGTCGATGGATGTGTGTCAACTTCCGTACACAGGAGGTACTCAGATTTTCCCGGCCAAGCATTTGTCCGGTACTGTTCTACGCGCTTCTCGTCTTCTCAACCAACGCGATTGCCGAACCGCCCAACCCCGTCATCGACCAATTCACCGCCCATTCGGTCCCGCTACCCGAAGGCGGCCAGCTCGCCTATTACATACGGGAAGGCAACGGCCCGAATCTCGTGCTCATCCCCGGTAGCTGGGGCGACTACCGGACCTTTAATCATCTCGTGGAGCATCTCGACCGCGACCTCAATCTCATCATCGTCGAGTTGCGCGGACACAACGGGAGCCAGCCGCCATCCACCGACTGTTCCATGGAACTGTTTGCCGAAGACGTGCTTCGCGTGATTGATACCATCGGGTTGAAACGCTACTACGTGGGCGGCCACAGCATCGGCGGCATGCTGCCCATCGAGATCGCTGGTCGCAGGCCCGATCAAGTGACCGGCGCCATCGCCATGGAAGGCTGGACCCACTGGAAAGTACAACAGGAAGCCTTCGGCACGGGACCCGACGAAACGATCACGCCGGAGCAACTCGCCGAACGCCAAGCCAACCGCGCACGCGTCTACGACAAGCTCACCCAGGAACAGCGCGATTCATTCTCGTCCGTGTGGAGACGCTGGGACGGCTATCCCATCCTGGAAACGACGAAGGTGCCCATCCTCGAAATCTGGGGCGACCGCGGCAAACCCAAACCCAGCCGCGAACTGATGCGCATCCCCGATCGGCCCAACATCGAACTCGTCTGGATCGAAGGCGCTTCCCACGCCATGCAGGTGCAACAGCCTGGCGTCATCGCGACGGCGATCAACGCGTTCATTCGCCGGACGCAGGAAGCGCGGGACTCCGCGGGTCAGCCCGTTACGGATTGAGCGTTATCACCGTAAGACCGTCCGCTTCTTCCACCTGAGCGGCGTCCATGGGCGTGTCATTGCATACAATCTTCCAGCCCCCGACGCCGGCCACACCGATCCGCTCGGCGTTGCCACGGATGGTTATGCTCAGGGTTTGGGTATCGCGCTCGAACGCGAGCCGCAGATACGGCACCCGGCAATTCAGCCGTAGTTCGGTTTGATTGTAATCGGTTCGCACATAGCTGCAATCCGCCACGATCAGCTCGTTCAGGTTGCCGGTCGCGTCGATCCGCCGTTGCAGAAAGCGGGCGTTCGTCTCCAGCGCGATTGGTTCGTCGGGGTTCTGACATTCCATGCCGAGCCATAGCGACCGGGGAAACGACGTGTACGAAAGCACATCAATCAATGTGAGCGCTGTCGAATCCTCACCGGATTCAATCATATTTGCTCCACACCAGCCCACGAAGCGGTCATCGTTGACGATCAGCCGTGGTCCCCTGTGTTGCACCCAGTAATTCTCATGGTACCGGCGCGGTTCGGGAAGAGTTCTGGCCAGAGGGTCTTCGAAAGGCTTCCCGGCCCGGGCCAAGCGGCCAAGAAGCACTTCATCCTGGGGCACGTCCCAACGCATCAACTCCGTCCGCCAAAAGAGCGGGACGGATTCGTTCCGCACCGGATCGGCCGCCAGTTCATAAACGACGCTATTGGTCGTACGCATCGTTTCGGAAAGCACCGCGTAAGGGCGCCGACCGTTGTCGACGACACCGAAATTGCAGTCTTCCGCGTATCGATCCCAGGGTTTTTCGATATCGTCGTCGTGATAGGTGTACCAAGCGACCCCAATATGGCTGGGGATGGACGCCGCCGCGGACACGTAGGAAAGATAGCCGATGGCGCGTTGCGCCTGCGTGTCGACCGCGGGCAAGGCGCCCATCGTTCCCGGGTGAAGCGTGTCGGCCGCGCGGAACGAAAACTCCGTCGTCATCGTGGGCCGCCCGGTAATGGCGTGTATGGCGGGAACCAGCGTGAACATCTGCACAGGCAAGCGGTCCGGAAACATGCTGTAGAGATTCATGCTGATCACGTCGCAATACTTCCCCATGGCCGCGAGGATTCCCGGTTCCGGAAGGGGCGCGTTGAACAAGCGTGTGCCCAGATTCAGATGGTTGGGGGCGACGGCGCGGGCCGCGTCCGACGCCACGCCGAAGGCCCGCTCCGCCATCGTCGCGACCCATATCGCCTTGAGTTCCGGAATCGAAGGGGGGTCACCTTGCACGGTTTTGAGATCGTCGACGCTTGTGACCTGATAGTCTTTCCAGTCTTCCGTCAATTCCGCCGGTTTATCCGCATAATACGTTCGCGCGACCTCCACGAAGGCCGCGCGCGCGGGCGCGTCAAGCTCGGTGCGCGTGGCCGCTTCATACCACCCGTCCAGGCAGATCTCGTTGACGAGGAAGTACCCGATCAACAGGGGGTCGTCCTTGATTGGTCCGAGGACTTCTTCGGCTCGCCGCGCGCACTGTTCCGGCCATTCCGGATCGAAGACGTCTGGAAGGGATACCCAGGGGGGAAAACCCGGCCGTTGCGCGACCGGGTACGGACGTGAAGCCAGCCGCAGCAGATCGAGGTGGACGTCATAGGGCAGCCCTGAATCGCGTTCGCCCGTGTTGAACCCCCATGATTTCAAGCGTGGGACCGCCTTTTCTTTCGCATTGATCACCTTGAGCATGAAAAACGCATTGCCTTCCGGCGTGATAAACCACCATCGGTCGCCGATCTTCTCCACGTGGAAAAACCCCGTGCGTTGCCCCTGAATACCGGTCCAACCGCCGTAAGCATCACACTCAGCGGGACGCGCGTCGGCGAACGGCAGATCGGGCGCGATCACCGCCGGGTTCATGTTCAGCGCGAGTGCGGGCTCTTCAGCGTCTTGCGCCCATGCGGCCAGACTTGCCGCGCACAACGAAGACAGGACACTCAATACGATGCGACGTTTTTGTGGAACTTCCATGACTGACCCCCATCGAAGACCTGTAGCGGTTGGCTGGCTGACGATATGACCGCGAGCCTCGCAACCGTTCAGGCTCCCCAAAACGAATTCCCCCCGGGTGCACGGCGTCGCGCGCACTTCACTATCGTAGGCCGGTGCGGTATGCCGTTCAAGGGATTCGGCTGGCGCGATGCGGACAACCCGCATTGTCGTACAATCGATGCGATACAAACGCGCGGCCGTGGCGTCAGATAGGTGAGAGTTTCAACCGACACCACCGGCGAGGTAACCTTCAATGAGCGCTTCTGAACAACACCTCCTGCGGCAATGGATTGAACGGCGGGATCCCGATGCGTTCGCCGAGCTCGCCCAACGGCACGCAACCATGGTGTTTTCCACCTGCTGCCGCGTGCTGGGAAACGCATCCGACGCGGAAGACATTACGCAGGAGTGTTTCCTCAAGCTCGCGCAAGAGCGGAGACCTATCCAATCGCCGGGGGGCTGGCTTCATCGTCTAGCAACCCACCGGTCCATCGATCGAATTCGATCGGTCTCCAGAAGGACGAAACGCGAGCGACAGTTCGCGGAAAATCATCCCGAGTCCGTTGAACCGGCCTGGGACGATATTCGAGAGTACGTTGACGAGGCCATCGCCGCACTTCCGGAAAAGCTGCAGGGTCCCCTCGTGGCGCATTACTTCGAAGGCCGGACCTATGAAGCCATCGCCGCGGAACTCGGAATTCCCCGTGCCACGGCCGCAGGTCGCGTACGCCGGGGCGTGGAGAAGATACGCAAGACGCTGCAGAAGCGCGGCGTTCCCATTTCCGTTGCGGGGCTGGCCACGGCGTTGGCCCAGGCGCCTGCGGAAGCCTTGCCAGCGTCCCTATCCGCCGTGCTCGTGAAGATCGCGGTCGCGGGCACTGCTGGCAGCGCAAGCGCGGGAACCGCCATTGCCGCAGCGACGGGCACGATGACGCTTGGGAAGATTGCGGCAGGCGCCCTGGTCGCAGCGGTCGCGCTGACTGGCTTCGTGGTCTGGTCCGGAAGCAGGCCTGAACCAATTCCTACACAGTCATCGCACGTTGATCCGGTTGCCCCCGCCGATGAGGCTTCTCCGAGTCCTGAAAATGACCAGGGGCTCGCTGCCATCTTGGTGAACGCATTCAACGCCAATTCCTCTCCGACGGCAGGCCAAACCGCTGCATTCGGAGAAGGGGCCGTCACCGGCATTGTCTTGGACGAGTCCGGCGAACCGGTCGCGGGTGCCTCGGTCTCCGCACGCAGCACGCCCATGAGCATCGAACACGTGACGTCGGATGCGAACGGCCGGTTTGCGATCGACGGGTTGGAAACGAGCAATCACCTTTACGTCCAGGCGACCACGCGTAATGCCGGCAGGACCACGGAAACCCGCGAGCGATATCCGCAAATCAGTGCGCCGGCCGGACCGCTCACGCTAGCCCGAGAGGGAATCCGCGATTTGGAGTTGGTACTCCATACCAGCGGGAGCATCCAGGGGCAACTCGTCGACGAAGCTGGAAAGCCGGTGCCGGAAATCAACGTCAGCGCCTCCCCCAAGTCGTGCGACTTGAATCACCCTTCATGGTCCCGCACCGACGCAAATGGGCTATTCAAGATCCAGGATTGCGCCGCGTTCACGTACTTGATACTGGCGTTCCCTCCCGGTACGGACATGATTTCACACGACACCGCGCTCGCAGAGATCACCTTGGAGCCAGGCGAGCAACGAACGGGACTGAAGCTGATCTATCAACCCTACGTCGATCTCAAAGGCCGCGTCATCGACGCTACGGGCAATCCGGTTGCAGGCGCGCGGGTTCACGACGTCTATCAGGGCCAAATGGCCGAAGCCGACAGCGATGGCGTCTTTGAGCTGACCGTCTTCGCCGGCAAAGGAACATCGCCCACGCTGGGCGTACGGCACGCCGGCTACGACCACGTTCGGCACTTCGTTCCCGAAGGCGACCTGGAGAACATCGAGATCGTCCTGCTACCGCGCCTCACGCTCGCCGGAAGAGTCATTGACGCACAAACCCGGGAACCGGTACGCGAGTTCGAGATCATGCACCTCGGCGGTCGCGTGAGCGCCGTGGAGTTTACGCGATTCTTCGATCGCCTCGAACCCGTACGCGACGCGAGCGGACACTTCTCCATGATGATGGAGAGTCCCGAGTACGCAACTGTCGGAGTCCGGGCCGATGGATACGCGCCGCTGGTTCAGGGAGTCGACCTGCTCTCGCATACCGGCGAGTTAATCCTTGAACTCTCGCCCGGCAATCATCTGGAAGGCACGGTACGAAACGCCAACGGCGACCCCGTGCGCGGCGCGAAGATCTACATCGGCCAGTTCCCCTATGGTTACGAGTTGGCGGACGACGAAAAGGTCTTGGTCGCGAAAACGGACTCGATGGGGGCCTTCTCCGTCGATACTGCACCGTCCGGCGAAAACCTCATCTATGCCTGGCATCCCGAATATCCCCCGGCCTGGCAGCGTTTCAATGCCCCGCAATCCGAACCCATCGACTTCGTATTCTCCGAAGGGGGAACCCTCAAGGGGACCATCACCATTGGCGGTCAGCCGGCGCAAAGCATCATTAATTTGTTCCGTAGCGTGCCGGATATGGTTGGGTTCCACGAGCGAAGCCGTCCTGACGGCACGTATGAGATGGCCAATCTTTCACCGGGGACCATAAGCGTTTCGGTCGGAATGACCAGCCCCGATTCCGGAGAGCGCATATCCTTCGACAAACCCGCCACGATTCGCGATGGCGAAGTGACGGTTGTCGATTTCGATTTCCCCGCGCCGGGCGTCGCTGCGGTGGAAGGCCAGATCCAGATCGACGGCGAACTCGCCACCGGTGGATACATCACGGCCGTGCTTCCGGGAGGGAGCACGAAGGACACCCGTGTGGACGCAAAAGGCTACTATCGCCTCGAACAAATGCCGCCAGGAGTCACCACGCTCGACATTCGAGCGAGCATCGGCGAACGTTCCCTTTGGCGGCGCGATGAGGTGTTGGTCGAAGGGACCGGTGATGTCGTGCATGACGTTGCACTGCTTTCGGGAAACATGCTCTCAGTCTACGTACGTGGCGCGAGCCCGGATGAGGAAGTTTTGGTGAAGTTGCATTCCGGAGCCCTGGACGCAGCGCCTCAGGGCCATACTGCTGATCGCGCGCTTTGGCCTGTGGGGTTCGCCCAGTTTGATGGCACGGCCTATACCTTCCGCTCGGTCGAGTCCGGCACGTATACCGTTGTTGCCGAAGCCACCAGCGGTGCCCCCACGAACGCAGAGGAGCGCCTCGCGAATACGCGGACCACGATTCAGGTTATCGAAATGGACAGCGACGACTCGCAGATCGAACTGGCTCTGCGGTGATCGCAGCCAGCGCATGTTGCCGAGATCTCGTACGCGGGAACCGGGACCCGCGCGTGGTCGAACCTGAACCGCAGTTTATAAATTCTCGGCAGCCTCGGAATCGTAGTAGGGCTGAACCTCCACGAAATTGATCATCAGTTCCTGCCCGGCGGGTCCACCCGGCTCGTCGGGCATGGCCCAGTCGGAAATGTGGAGAATAGCCTCCTCACCCGTGGCGCGGAAGACGATGCGGTAAAGATTGAACCATGCAGGATTCTGTCCATCGAAGGGCAAGTCTGACGGCGCGGCGTTGCGGCTGCTGACTTGGCCCACGAACATCTTTTCAGGGACGAACGGTACACCCTCGACTTCAACCGACATGGGCAGGAGTTTCCTGTCCGACGCACCCAGCGTAATGTCTTCGTAATCGGCTGCCACTACTTTGAGGGAATACAATTCGCCCGGTTTCAGCCCGCGCATCGTCTGGCTGACCGTGTTGGGCTTGTCCGCCTGCTTCCGCATCCACAGAAACGTGTTGCCCGCCGGCTCGTCGGGAAAACCCGCGCGGTGCCAATAGCGTCCCTGCAAACGGCCATACCGTTCCATGTAATCCGTGCGCACCGAGTCCGGCGCGGCGGCGGAGACTTCCCAAGCCGAGAGGCCGTCTGCAAAGTCCGCATTCTCGATTAGGCCGGGGATGTACGAATAGCCCAACGATTCGGATAGCAGATCCGTGTTGCCCTCGATGGCGTAGTGGCGGAACAGTCGCGCCATCCAACGCAAGGTTTCCTCGTCGGCGAAGCTCGAGTTCCACCAGTGCAGGCCAAACAGCCCCTCGAACTCCGGATGCGTCGCGACGTACTGCATCTGCATGTCCATCCACACTTTGTAGTCCACTTCCGGTTGCACGTTCAGGCTCAAGCCATGGGTGAACAAACCGGACACCAGGACCATCTGCTTCTGGCACTCCGGAAAGGCAGCGCGCCACTTCGCCATTTCTTCCCCAAGGTGAGAATCGAGCAATGCCCGCGCCTCCTCCAGCGTCGGCATCTCGTGGAGGTACCGCTCCCAGGCCATGTAATAGTCGGCATCGAAGACTGTCCGCACCAACTCCCGCGTCTGAGGCCGCGTATACATCCCGGGTCCGCCGCAGTAGCCGTAGAACGCCTTCCCCGCGAGCGCCGGGTCCTCGCCCAGCCTCCGTATCGCTTCCGTCCACGCGGGATACCATTCGTTCTGCCGGCCTTGGAACTCGTCGGCAATCAAGCCCGACAACCGTCGGTCTGTAAAACCGGGGTTCTTACGCCAATAGTCGAAGGCCTGGTCGGCCGTCAGACCCTCCATATGCGGCAGGCTGCCATAGGCGATCCACTTGCCGCCCGATTCCACCCACGGCGCGATACGCGCATCCGACTCCTCCGTGGGCAGCCCGACGATGGTGTTCACCTGAGGCAACACGTGGGCGCTCAAATACTCCCAGTCGTACTGCCCGAACTGCTCCACGACCGGCTCCGCCGGGAACCGGCAATAGTGCAGCTCCGGTATTGCGCGGACCACAATCGACCTGGGCCGCACGTCTTCTCCTGGCTCTACCTCCAATTCGTAATCTCCTGCGTGGAGATACACCATCACTTTTGGCTGGCTGCCGCGCGGATGGTACCACCGCGACGCGCTTTCCCCCGTGAGAAAGCGAAACCCGTACTGACCCTCCCCTGCGACGGCGGATACGTACACCCATCCATCCCGGGGATTCGAAAAATCGAGCCGAATCGGTCCCTCGGACGGGCCAAGCTCCAGCACCTTCAATTGCTTGACCAGGTTGTTGCCGTGCGCCGGGGATTCCGCGTAGGCAGGAATTCCGGCCATTGCAAAAAGTAGCGTCAAAGCACCGGCCCGGCAGCACGACCTTTGCCACCCATCTCCCGCCGATCTTCGTAGTTCTTGCACCTTGCTCCCCCCAAATTGATCGCTTACAAGCGTCCCGCTTCAGGAAACGTGCTCGGGCAAACATACCGGGACAACACACGACGAGGCAAATTTCGGGCCGCGTACTCCGCAGGGATCTGCAACGGCCAAACACTAAGTATAGAGGAGCAAGAGTCTTAACGGTTGGGCACGAAATGCGATTTTCACGAAAAAATCGGTTAATAGTCAATATATTGTATCTGATAGTTGATATTCCCCTCCATCTAGTATAGGAAAATTTCTAACACAATTTGCCGGAGCGGGCGACAAATGTCGTGATCTTATTCACAAAACTGTTCGCAAGTGACAATTTTTGGCGCAGTGCTTTTCGTGATTTACCGGGTGTTCTCTCCTTCTTCCTGACCGGGATCCAAGTGCGTTAGCGCGCGGCGTAGACGAGACCAAGGGTTACGCATACCCCGCTCACACCGAATACCCAAAACAAAATATTGGCATGAGGGTTTCATATGCCCTTCTCGGCTGGCGACATTCAGAGGGGTCGCCACCCTGCGAAAGCGTACACGCAACGCAGAACGAGTTGAAAACGAGATGGGATGAGAGAAAATGAACTATCGCAAAGCACACCAATATCTTATCGCCGCGCTGGTGCTTGCGGTAACAACCCCGGTCGGCCTTGCCGAGGCCTCGGGCGATGCTACCGATCCAGGTGCAGTTGGCGGCCAAAATGCTGTCGATTCGACCAATTTCGGATCGTCAACCTCCCGGAGTACGGCAGCAACGACAGTCCGGGTGTCTGACGAGATTCTCCAAGCCACGACCAAACGCTTGGGAGTTAACGTCGGCGGACCGGAGTCTTGGGGTGCGTCCCAGTATATGAAGAACATCCTGCCGAATCCCGGATTTGAATCCGGCGAGTACGGCGTCATGTTCCACGTGGGGCCCAATTCCACCGGTGGCCGGGTCGAGCAGGACTTCTGGTACACGGAATGGAACAATGATACCTATGGTATTGGCCAACCGACCGGGTTCTGGACTGGCGCCGAGTTCGAAGTGGTCTTTGGACCCAGCAAAGGGCATAAAGGCACCGTTACGGGATTCACCCACGAAAACAACCGGTACACCTGGTATCTGTTCCCCGAAGTACCGACGCTGAATCAGTGGGACGTTATCATCGCGCGGAAGAAGTTCGCCCACAGTTTCGGCACGCCCAATCCCTCGCAGCAGGCCGATGTCAGCACGAAACGCCCGGGAAGCACCGGCGAGCAGTCGTTTCACGGCGTATTTCCGGTAGGCGCGGGTTGGGCGCCGCCCATTTACGCAGCCCATTTCGACTCCTACTGGCGCGATGGCGACACGTCCTCGGGAAAACTCCTGAAGGTTTCCGGAACGTGGAAGCTCAAGTTCTGGGCAAAGGGCAAGAAGAATGGAGACCAGATTCGCGCGCGGTTTTATCGTGAAGGCGAGATAGACTTCCTCAACCATACAATTCTGTTGTCCAATACGTGGCAGGAATACGAAGTCTTCGCAAACATTCCGGATTCGGCGGACAAGCTCGGCCCCTATGAAGACGGTGCGTATCACCCCATACTCAGCCTCACCTTCAGCATTCTCAATGAAGGTGGAGAGGTCTGGCTGGATGATTGCCAGTTGTACAAGGACGGTCAGACGAACCCGACGGCGTTCACCGATACCTTCGTGAACCGGCTCAAAGAGCTTCGCCCCGGCGTGCTGCGCGATTGGCGCATCCAGTGCGGCGCTTCGCTCGACAACGAACTGGCCGACCCCTTCGCGCGCAAACTCACCGGGTTCCGCCCCAGTTCTCGCGCATCCGATACCTATGGGTACTCCCTGCACGAATTCCTGGAACTCTGCAAGGAAGTCGGCGGCGAACCCTGGTATGTCATCGCGCCGACGTTCTCCGAGGAGGACATGTCCAACCTCGCGGCATACCTGGCCGCCCCGGTAAGCTCCGGTCACCCCTACGCGTTGCGCCGGCAGGCGCTTGGCCAGTCCGAACCCTGGACGACGGTTTTCGAGAAGATCCACCTGGAGTACGGAAACGAGATGTGGGGCACCGCCTCGGGCGGCGATCCCTTCTTCGGCGCATCGGCGCTGGGCGGCGTCCGGCTTGGTTCGATTTCTCACTTCCGGTTCGGATTTATCACGAGCAGCCCCTACTTCGACGATGCGAAATTCGACCTGATTATCGGCGGCCAGTCCGCGTTTCCTGGACGGCAAGGCGAAATCGAGGCCAACAGTTCCAATCACGACAGCGTTGCAGTGGCCCCGTATTTTGGCATCCTCGATGAATGGCCGGACGACGCGGGCAAGTACTACCCCATGTTCCAACTAGCCTTGAACGGCTACAACGGCATCGTGTCCCAGTCGCAGTCCTATCTGGACGCGGCCGGCCAGGGTACAGAACTGTCCATCTACGAGATCAACTTGCACACGACCCACGGCCCCGCGCCGAACGATATCCGTAATGAGTTCGTGGCGAGCCTGGGCGCGGGCCTTTCCCTGCCCCTGACCATGCTCTCGTACCAACGCGAATTGGGTATCAACAACCAGTGCGCGTTTACCGCTGTCGGCTACTCCTTCAAGTTCGGGTACGGGCTGAACGACTACGTCCGCCTGTGGGGCATGATGCGCGACCTGGAAGCCACCGGCCGCAAACGCCCGACCTGGCTTGGCGTCGAAGTGGCGAACAAGGCGATTCAAGGCAGCATGGTGACGACGGTTCACGAAGGCGAAACGCCTTCGGTTCCGCTTCCGGCTATCAACGGCGTCGCTACGGCGAGCACCCTTCCAGTGCTTCATTCCTTCGCGTACAAAGACGGCACGAACTACGGCTTGGTCCTGTTCAATCTCGACCTGGCGCAAAGCCATGACGTTACTTTGAGTCTTCCGAGCGCACCGCAAGGGGGCGCCACGGTGACCACCCTTACCGCGGCCGATATTGACGCGACCAACGAAGAAGCCTTGAACGTGTCGACCACGGAATCGTTCATCGCCGATTTCGCCGATGCGTACACGATGACCCTGCCCAAGCACTCGATGACGACCCTGAACTGGTCGGGCACCACCGGCATCAGCGTCACGCCGGACCCGATCGAGTTCGACGACACGACCGTGAATGGTAAGAGCAGGAAGGATCTCAACGTCAAGAACAACGGCAAAAAGAAGAGCGGTGTGACCTTGCTCGGTATCGTGCCGGTGTCGGGCGACGTGTACGACTTCCGAGTCTCCTCCACGCTGCCGGTCCTGCCGCTGGTCTCCGGGCAGACCGTGGAACTCGAGGTCGAATTCACGCCGACCTCGTCCGGAAACAAGAAGGCCGTATTCGAAGTTATGTGCGACGACTCCGAAGTGCCCTGCATCTCAGTCGAACTCATGGGCCGCGCCCTCCCCGATGCGGACGGCGACGGCGAACCAGACTCCACCGACGCGTTCCCGCACAATCCGAATGAAACGCAAGATGTGGACGGCGACGGTCTCGGCGACAACTTCGAGAACGCAATCATCCAGCACGCCCAGAACGACGGCAATCCGCTGAACGACTGGATCATGACGCTGGCCGACGTGAACCCGAACGACGACTTCGACGGTGACGGCAGCACCAACCTGACCGAGTTCCTGTATGGCGGCGATGCGCTGGACCCGAACAAGAGCGTTCCGCTCGGCGGCGCCTGGTTCCTGGTGCTCCTGCTGACGGTCATGGGGGCATTGATGAGGCGCACGTATCAACACGTCTATGTGAAGTAGACACGCCGGACCACTCCACCACACCACGTGGCCGGGGCGCGCAGCAAGATTTGCCGCGCGCCCCTGTTTCTTTGAATGCGCCTCATTCATCCGGCGAACTCGGCTGCGAGTCTGGTGTCAAATCCAACTCGGGAGTATGGTACTTCTATGGGCTAATTGGGGTCCGTCTCGCCAGTCATATGGGAACCCGATGCCGTCCAAACGGATTGAGTTCTTGTATGCGCCAGTTTCGAACGGAGGCCGGTTGTATGGGAACGCGAGCGTTCTTTGGATTGCTGTCCACACTTTCTGCAATGGCCGTGGTTGCCAGCTACGCGCCGCCACCGCCCGGACCTATCGGATGGGAGACCCGCATCACACCCGGATTCGATCCACCCATCGAATACGTGCTCGTCTACGAGATGTGGGGGCCGTCTCCCGTTGGAACGCTGGACGAACGGGTTGCGGCCTGGGGGGATGAGGCCGTCCCCGCGCTGATCGCGCTGTACGAAGTCCCCGAATGGAACGACTGGCGCGGCCAGATCCTCACCATCCTGGACCGCTTCGAGAGTGAGGTCGTAACCGCCTTCCTGTTGGAGGAAGCGGTCAAGCACGCCGAGCTGCCGGCGGACAAGGACCACCGCAACTACCTCTTGCCCCAGTTGCTCGGGCTACTCGGGAAGCGCGACGCCGCTGCGGCCGATGCCATTGTAGACGGCTTCCTCAGCAATCCCGATTCGCCCCACATGAACACCGCGATCTCGTACCTCCTGGGCCGCGCAGGCCAACCCGGCGGCGAACCTTACCGGGGAAAGCTGGAGACCATCGCCGAGACCACGCCCACGCCGCGAATTGCCGAGTGGATTCACAAGGCCCTTACCCAGGACGCCTCGCAAATGCGCGCCAACGAACCCATGCGCCTCGTACTGGAGCGGGAGGGCCAGGGACAATGAAGACGTATCGGATTGCAGCGATGACGGTCGCGATTCTCGTCGTAATCCAGCACCCCGCAGCGGCGGAGCAACTCGGCCCCATCACGCTGGTGGTGCAGCGCGAGGGCGGCGAACCCATTGCGGACGCCCAAGTCCACTGTGTGAATTGGGAGTACGAGACGCTCCGAACGACTCCTCTCCAGGACAACGAAAAGGGCATCACCGACTCGAATGGGCAGGTTACGTTTCAGGACAAGACCATCGGCCAGGTATTCGTCCAGGTAATCGCCGGGGCTCAAGGAGGCTGGTACCGCGTACACGACGGCGGCGATCACCCGGTGGTGACACTGACGGCCGGTACCGGCCATACACTCCGAGGATCGGTGCGAACCCCCGGTGGCGAGCCCATGGAGGGCGTACGCATCCTTGCGGACGGCTGCCTGCCCGCCGGTAAGACGGACGCGGCAGGACGGTTTGCGATTCCGAATGCGGGAGTCCCCTATTCGCCCGAACTCGTATTCGTGGAGGAGGGGTATGCGCCGTTCGAGACACGTGTCCATTTCGATGCCAACGAAGTGAAGATCGCGCTCAAACCGTCGGTTAAGGTGCCGGTCAAGGTGGTTTATCCCGATGGAACGCCCGCTGCGAACGCGGGTGTCAGCGGGGGGCCACGGTGGAACTGGGGCCTCAAAACGGACGACCAGGGGCTTGCCACGATTCCTCACATGCCCGTGGGAGAGGAGAGCGGGCTGAATGCGTCCGCCCGGCGCGACGAGATCGTCTACCAGGTCCATCAGCGGTTCACCGTACCGCCGGCGTCGCCGGACCGCATCACGCTCACGCTCGAGGCGGTTCATTATGTCGATGTGAAAGGGAAACTGGTTCACGCGGAAACCGGCGAACCCGTCGTGGGCCGGGTATTCATGGACAACAGTCCCGAGTTCTATTCCCCTCGGGAACGCACCCACACCGGCGAGGACGGGAAGTTTGCCTTTGAGGACGTGTGGCCCGGGCACTACTGGCTGTTCGCCGCACCCACGACTCCCACGTTGTATCAGGTGGGCGGTCCTCAGCAAGTTCATCTGCCGGAAGATACCGGCGAGGTTGTCGTAGAAGTGTCCATCGACGAGGGCTGCGCGATTCGCGGAACCGTTATGACCGCCGACGGAAAACCGGTTGAGAAGCAGCAGGTCATGTGGCAGCCCATGCCGCATTACCGCGCTATCTGGACGGACGGGGCCGGCCATTTTGTAATTCCTCATCTGGACGGCGTGGGGCTGACCTATACCGTCGAGGTTTCGGATGAGTATCAGCGGGTGGTAAAGGCAAATATCGGCCCTATGGAAAAAGGCCAGATCGTGAGCGGTGTGGAACTCCGACTGCCGGCCGCCATGAAACCGGCGGTTTTGCGTGGCACCGTTACCGATCCATCCGGCGAACCACTACCGAATGTGCGATTAAGCTTTCTCTACGACGAGGGGATCGAGCCCCGCAGTATTTCGGCGACAACAAACGAATCGGGGAACTATGAACTCGAAATCGTAAATTCCGGCGTGGTGGAGTTGAGCGCGTCGCGTGGAGTTCAAATCGAACAAGGCCGGCGCAGCGACAATCTGTCTGTGGCCTGCAGGATTCTCGGCCCGGATCGGATCGAGTTGAGTGCAAATCGCGACCGGGAATTGGCCCTCGTCGTTCAGCCCGAAGAACTACAGATGCTCGCGGGCCGCGTCACCGATCCCCAGGGCAGGGCCATTGAAGGTTGTGACGTCCGCCTTCTCTTTGGCGAACATGGGTCCGACGGTATCAGCATGGGCGGGCAGGCCGAATTCCAAACGCGCAACCTGCCGGAAGAACCGTTCGTCATGGAAGTGACTGCGCAAGGGTACAAAGCGCGGGCGCTCCCCGAAGCCGACGTGGCCGCCGCACGCTCCGGAGGGCTGAACGTTATCCTCGAACCAGGACCCTTCGCCATCGGAGAGTCCGTGTGGGCCACCGTGACCGGCACGCCGCCCACACCAGAATCCGTAGCGCGGTTTCCGCTCGCGGAGCGCATTCGCAAAAATGAGTGGCACTACTATCAGCGCGCCCAACCGCCGAAGCCGCAAGACCCCGCTGCCGCTGCACGAACACAATCCTATCAAAAGCAACTTCGCGTGTTGGACGCGGACGGAAACCCGGTAAAACGGATCTACCTGGAACCGCTGCACTCGCTGCCCGTCCCCGAACAGCGGCTATACGCGAGCGAATCGAACCGCCAGCTCCAGTCACTGGTCGGCGCAGACGGTACCTACCAACTGCCGCTGGGGTCGTATGGTGCGATTGTGTACACCGCGGACTCGGGGCGCGTTCTCGTGAAGCCTGAGTGGTCCAATCAACCCGCTGAGACCACCGATGTCGTGTTGCAGGAAGCCGCCTCGCTCGAACTACGGATACAGGGAGCCGACAAGAACGCGGCCGCCGGAGTGCCCATCTACATCGGCAAGATGGCATGGGACCACGAGGCAAATGCGCAGGCCTTTCAGATCGGCGAAACGGGGCCGGACGGGGCCTTTCGATTGGACCGGCTTGCACCGGGATTCCATGGTTTTGCCGTAGGTGCAATGGGTCGCTCGATGCGAATGGTTACGGTCCAGCTCCAGCCGGGCGAGGCGCGCGTTGAAGCGTTCGATGTGTCGGTCGATCCCCACGCCGACCCACAGATTCAATTGCAGCACTGGCGGGAAGCCCTGCGCGATCGGGTCCGCCGAGAAGGCGTGACGGAGACCTTGCAAGAGAAGGTGGACGCCCTGAGCGCGAAGGAGCGGCGTCAACTGGAACGTGCCGTGCTTGACGGGATTGCCGTGTTGCCCGATACGATCGGGTGGCGCGGCTGGGAAGCGAACGAGATGCAACTGTACGCGGCCCTCGTCATCGTATTGAAGGACGAGGATGCCGTACCTCTGCTGCAGGATCATTTGGCGGGCCTACAATCTGGAGAAGACCGCGGAACGTTCTGGGGGCGTCCAGAGACCGCGGGTGCCATCGCGAACGCGATCGTCGCTCTGGAAGGCGACGATTCCACCGAGTATTTCGCGGGACTCGCCGGGGATCCGGCTGCGGACCGCGCCGTCCGGCTCGCGGCCTTGCTGGCTCTTGGCGAAATCGGCTCTAAAGGAAGCGCAGAGGCCTTCGCGCGCTTGCGGGATGCGGCCTATGGTTCGCCGAATGCTCCCGAACGCAAGGAGGCTTACACCCACGCGGAGCGCATGACTGAGTCGGCGCACATGGTGTTGTGGGTGCTGTCCGGGAATGGTGGCATGGCGCCGCGTCCGTTCAATGCGGATGCGTATAGCGGCGCGACGGTGTCCGAGGACTACACTTCGGGTAGCCTCAACACGACCACATTCGGCGGGTGGACGGATCTGCAATTCCGCCGGGTAGGCGACGAGTGGTTACTGACACAAATCGGCGGAACGTTGGTAGTATAAGCGAGGGGCAACACGACTCGGCGCGGGAACGGAAACCGGAAACCGGAAGTTCGGAAGCACGTTCCCACGGGGGGGAGAGAAACTTCCGCCACCTTCGACTGAAAAACTCCGTTCTGCGCGGCAGTGTGTCACGCCGCAGAAAGACGGATGTGGTTCACTGAGGCGATGGGCATGCCCGCGCCTCCGAAGGAGGAAGTACCATGAAGCATACGATGGCGATTACCCGGGTCCCGGCGATGGCTTGCTGTGGCGAGAATCATCCTGCCTGGAAGGAAGCGATTACGGCATTCCTGGAGGACCCCGTGGGTGTCATCCGGCTGCACCTGTCCAAAGAAGATGACGCATAAGCGCGCGAGAATCCAGCGCTAGACGAGAAAAGTGCCTGTTTGGCCGGGGCTGACGGCCGTCCCATTACGGGGCGGCCGTCCCGTATTTCGGCCGCCAGTGGGGCCACATGGCACCGGAGCCTTCGGGGACATCCGCGATCGCTCGCACGTCACCGCCGTCCGCGGCCATCACGTAGAGTTGGCGGCTCCCGCTCCGGTTCGAGCCGAAGACGAGCCAGCGCCCGTCCGGCGAAGGCGTCGGATGATAGACCTTGGTCCCCGGCGGCGACTGCGTGAGCTGCTCTATCGCGCCGTCCGGCGAGACCCGCATCAGTTCGACGCGATCTTCAACGGCAGCCGTGTAATAGATCCAGTGTCCGTCTTTGCTCCATACGGGCACGTCGCTACTCCCGCCGTGAAAGTCCTCCACGTCGAGGAAGGCGATAACGCCTTCGTACCCGTTCCGATCCGCGAGCTTGCGCAGTTCAGACCCATCGGGCCGGGCGACGTGAGGATGGCAGTTGTAGTGTTCGCCCGATACGAAGAGCAGCCATTCCCCATCGGGCGACCACTGGGGCACGAAGTTGAACGGGTTGCCGGTCTCGATGTGAATGGGGTTTGCACCGTCCGCGCCGGCCACGTAGATTTGATAGTCCTTGTGGTACGCGATGCGCGCACCGTCCGGAGAGGCACTGTAGCCGTAGGCGAATCCCTCGGGTCCGGAACTGACATCGCGTTTGTTGGAGCCGTCGCGGTCCATGACAAAAGGATGGGACACGCCGTCGATGAGCGCCTGAAACCCGAGTTTTCCGTCGTCGCCGGGGAAGAAGAACAGCCCGGAGTTGTAGTCGCTGACGCGCTCCACTTCGGTGAGATTCTCGACCGCGCCCGTTTCGGGATCGACGAGACACATGTCGTAACGCCAGCCTTCCGTCATGCGGAAGGTCTTATGCTCCTCTTCCCAAGCGGCATTCTCGGGACTCTCCCAGCCGGACCCGACGATGGTGTACCGCCCATCCGGCGACCAGCCTGCGAACTGGGTCCACGTGTGAGGTTCCTGGGCGAGGGTGTCGGCAATGATCCGCCGATCGGTACCATCGGCGCGAACGACGTGCGCGCGCATGGTGGTCACGTTGGCGTGACGGCCGCCCGGGAGGTTGGTGCGAAACTCGGTGTAGCCGATCTCATATTCCGCGAGCGACGCGGCTACGTCCTCAGCGTGCGCGCAAAATGTCAGGGGCACGAGCAGAAGTGACGCAACGAGCGCTCTCATCCGGATGCTCACTTCACGACGGCGCTTTGCGTGGACGCCGATTCCGCGACGCTGAGGATCTTCCCGTCCAGTCCATCGTTGGGCTCGACACCCATGAGCGTAAGGACTGTCGGCGGAAGGTCCAGCAGTTGCGCATCAACGAGCGTTTCCCCCGAAGCGATACCGGGTCCGGCCATGACGGCGAACCCACCGGGATGGTGGCGGCCGGACCGGCGCTCGGGGTCTTGTCCAAGTACTGTGCCAATGCGCGGCGATCGTAATCCCGACTTGGGCGCATCGCCGGACCACATGACGATGATGTCCGGTAGATCGTCGGCATTTTTGGTATTCAGTTCGCGGCGCGTGCGGATGATGGATTCCACGGCGGGCGTGCCTGTGGCCACGTTCTCGAGCGCGGCCAATTCCTGTTCCAGCAGGTCGCAGATCACCTCGTATTCGGACGCGTCCACAACGCCGTTGGGTTCGCGGCCTTTCAGGTTGATGCGGATGGAGCCGTTACAGTCGTTCGGTACGGCGAAGACGCGGCTCTTCGCCCATTGACCGCTCGGGTACACCAGACGGCGCGTCCACTTATCCCAAGTGCGCTCGGGGACCCAATGTTTCACCGTGTTGATGAGCGGCATCCCTAAGGTGTCCTGGAGTTTCCGGATTCGGTAGTAGGCCCAGCCTTTCGACTTGGGCTCAGCTTCGCTCGCCTCCGATGCCGCCGAACCGTTCGGCCCGAGCCCCAATTTCGCAATGACCTGCGGTAATAAGTGACTTCCGGTGTAGTTCGGTTTCATACCGGAGCCCGAAAACACAATGAAGTTGGCGTCGGGCGCGCGTTCGACGAAATCCGCGATAACCTCGTCCTGTTTCGCGAAAAGGCGCGCGAAGAAATCGCCAAACTCGTCATCGAACTCGGACTGGTGATCGGGGTGGTCCGGTTCCAGGAGATGACAGAGCACGTGCATGGCCCAATGGGTTTCGGGCAAGACCGTTAGAAACAGGTCCCACGGCTCCTTGTCCATCAGGTAGTTCAGCAGTTGCCGCTTCTTCTCCATGCCGTCGAGCAGCGCCGTAGTCACCGCGCGGTATTGTTCGCGCGTCGTGGGTTTGATAAAGATGCGCGGATCGCCATGCACGATGGGGTGTTTGCCAATCGTCCCGTAAAGCTCGGTCATCAGATTCTTCGGCCAACTGTCCGGCGGCCAGCCGGGAAACTCGCCACCCCATCCGGTGACGTGAGCGCCGTTGAAATTCTCCGCAGGCCGGGTCTGAGGGACGTCGACGACGGCGATACGGCGGCCTTGGGCCGTGGCGGTATCCCAGAAGGGCGAGCCCTTCAAGTCGTCCGCGTACCGCTTGACGATGTGATAGGTGCCGTTCTCGAGTTGCATGTGCGTGAAGTACTGGCCGTGACGGTGCGGCAGATGACCGGTTACCAACGAGGGCCAGATGGCGCCGCTGGAGTAGTTCGACACCGACTCGAGCGGGCCCCAGGCGCCCCGCTGGCGCAATTGGCTCAGGGCGGGCATCGTGCCGTCGTTGCAGTATCGATCGATCTGATCCGGACGCGCCGTATCGACGCCGATCATGACGACGCGCCCACGGTCCTGCGCTGCATTGGTTGGCATTAAATCCTCCTTTACAGTGAGTCGGCTCGCACGCCGCCCCGCCGCAACTGCGGCGCGGCCAGTCGTCGCGCTACAGCGTCCCAGGTAACCCGGGCGGCGACGTAGATGAACCGCATCGGAAGTACGCTCAGAAAGCACAACCACTCGCACGCGCCTGCGTGCCTGTGCATAAGGACAAACAGATTCCGGAGCTTCGCGCGTTCGTAGGCCGCGACGATGCCGCGACCGGCGTGACCGCCCTTGTGCTCGACTACGGCCCGCGGCGCATACCGCAACCGGAATCCCGCCTCTCGCACGCGCAGCGAATAGTCGACGTCTTCCCAGCCATACCGGCGCAGGCCGGTGTCGAAAAGTCCGACCTGTTGCAGTACCGTCTTGCGCACGAGGAACGTGAATCCGGGGCAGGCAACAACGTCTCGGGGGGCGTCGAACTGCCCGCAATCCACCTCGCCAGATCCGACATCCCGGAACAAACCCATGCCGAAGTTCGCCGTCATCCCGCCGGCACACGCCAGCCGGCGCTCGTGGATGGACTGGTAGGCCTTGGGCGTCACCATTCCAATTCCCGCATCCGCGCGCGCGGCAGCGACCATCTCTTCCAGCGCCGACGGTTCCAGGAACGCGTCGTTGTCGAGGTAGCACACATAGTCGAAATCCAACTCGGAAAGGGCATATTCGAGCCCCGCGTTGCGCGCCGCGATGACACCGGACGGCTCCGCAAGCGCGACGACATGAATATCCTCCCAGAGGCTTCGGGCTGCCTCGATGGAATCGTCCGTTGAGGCGTCATCCACGAGGATCACGGCTGACAGCGGGAAGGTTTGGCACCGCAGCTTTTGCAGGCTCGCCGCGAGCAGATCGCTCCGATTACGATTGAGGACGATCGCAACCACGTGCGCGGATTCGCAGGTGATGGTTGTAGCCGTGGTTTGCACTGCGTGGACATCCTGGGTATGGGTGAAAGAACAGCAGCCGTTGGGGTGATTGTAGACGATCCGGTCGCGAGGGCCAAGCCTCGAAAACTGAGCAAATTGTGGGCGCGCCAAGGTGTGTGCGGAATGGCCGCAATTTGGTATGCTGGACGGGTCAGTCCTCAACTGCAAGGTGGTCTAACAGTGAAGCACACTTCAGGGAAGTTTGCGCGTATTCTGTGCGCCGCTATGGCGCCGATGGTGATTGCGGGCGGAACCGTGACCGCCGCGTCGGCCGAGGTCGACTTCGAATTGCAGATAGCGCCCATCTTGGAAGAGCGATGTTACACCTGCCATTCGAGCGACAAGCGGAAGGGCGGCCTGAGTCTCGAGTCTCTCGCAGACGCTCAACTCGGAGGCGACTCCGGTCCGGTGGTTGTTTTGGGAGACAGTGCCGCCAGTGAGTTGATCCGCCGGATTACGTCCGAGGATGACGCGGAGCGCATGCCGCCCAAGGGCGATTCGTTGCCGGAAGAAACCATCGCGCTGCTTCGCACGTGGATCGAGGAAGGCGCGTCCTGGGGCGATACCGAAACAGCCGCCCAGGAACCGGTCGAAGGCTCCGATCATTGGGCGTTCCAGAAGCCCGCGCAATCGGCCCTGCCCGAAACCAGCGGTGCCGATTGGGTGCGCAACCCCGTCGACGCATTTACCTTCGCCGCGATGCAGGCGCAGGGCCTGGAGCCGTCGCCGGAGGCGGATCGCTACACGCTGATTCGCCGTCTTTCACTGGACCTCACCGGACTGCCCCCTACGCCGGAGGAGGTCGAGGCTTTCGTGAACGATACCAGTTCGGACGCGTACGAGCGACTTGTCGAGCGTCTGCTCGCGTCGCCCCATTTCGGCGAACGGATGGCGATACGCTGGCTCGATGCGGCGCGGTACGCCGACACCAACGGGTTTGAGAAAGATCGTCCCCGATCCATCTGGCCCTATCGCGACTGGGTCATCGACGCGTTTAACGAGAACATGCCCTACGACCGATTCGTCGTGGAGCAAGTCGCGGGCGACCTGCTGCCCAACGCGACGGAGGACCAACGCGTTGCAACGGGTTTCCTGCGAAACTCCATGATCAACGAAGAGGGCGGCATCGACGTCGAAGAATACCGCTACGAAGCGATGGTCGATCGGACGAATACCGTCGGTACTGTGTTTCTGGGGCTGACCATGGCCTGCGCCCAATGCCACACGCACAAATACGATCCCGTCACGCAGCGTGAGTACTTCCAGTTTTACGCATTCCTGAACAATACCGACGACGTGGACATGGAACTCCACGACGCGGCGGTCGCGAAAAAGCGCGAAGCGATCGAAGCGGAGATCGCGGCGTTGATCGATCAGTTGCCAAACCGGTTTCCTGTGGACGACCGCGTTCACGAGGAGCGCGTTCTCACGCCCGCCGCGTTGCACGCGGAGAGCGGCGCCACGCTGGAGGCCGATGAAAACGGGTTCGTGCTCGCCGGGGGCGAACCGGCCGAGCGCGATACCTACACCCTCGCATTCGATCTCGGCGCCGATCCCGTCGACGCCCTTCAGATTGAACTGGCAACCGCCGACAGCCTGCCGCAGAAAGGCCCCGGCCGCGCGGACAATGGCAACCTCGTTCTTTCCGAAGTCCAGGCGTTTCTGAAGCCCGAGGGCGGTGATGCAGTCCCAATCAAGCTTGCGCGCGCGGAAGCCACGCGGTCTCAGGACAAGTATCCTGCCGAGCATGCGGTGGATGGGAAAGAGGAGACCGGCTGGGCATTAAGCGCCGCGGGAGAAGGCGCTACGTTGACGCTCTGGCTTGCCGAGCCACTGTACGCGACCACGCCCTCTCAGTTGGAACTGCGCCTGGTGCAGCACCACGGTGCCAAGCACACCGTGGGCCGTCTTCGCATTAACGCGGTGCGAGACTACCTGCCAGAATCCGACCTGCCGGAAGAGGAACGGCGTGCGCAACACCTCGCGCGGAAGATGCAGACGTGGGAAGACGAGGTAGCCGCGAAGTCGGCGCATTGGTCCGTCGCGGAACCGGTCGAATACGTATCCGCGAATCATGCGACCTTTGAGCGGTTGGACGACGGTTCGCTCCTGCTCAAGGGCGACATTCCGAACACGGACACCTACGAGGTTCAGTACCGAACCGAGTTGAAGAATATCACGGCGATCCGCATCGAAGCGTTGCCCCATCCGAGCTTGCCGAACGGCGGTCCGGGACGCGGCGTCATCATGTCCGCGGGCGGCGATTTTCTGTTGAGCGAGATCGCGGCGGAGGCCGCGCCGTGGCTGGACCCGCAAGCGCTTGAACCCATCACGCTGCAGAATCCGACTGAAGACTTCGCCGCATCGGGACGAACCGCCGAGAATTCTCTGGACGGAAAGCTCGACACCGGCTGGTCCATCAAGGATCGGGAAGGGAAGCCGCACGCCGCTGTCTTCGAGTTTGCCGCGCCGGTGGGGTACGACGACGGGACGCTGTTGAAGCTGAAGCTCGATCAGTTCTACGTGCATCAACATACCTTGGGCCGGTTCCGCGTGTCCGTGACGGACGATCCGCTGCCCGTGCAGGCGTCGGGCGTGCCGGCGAACATCGAATCGATCCTCATGACGCCGGGTGAGCAACGCAACGACGCCCAACGTGCGGATTTGAGAACGCACTACCTGTCCGTCGCGCCGGAGTTGCAGGGCGAGCACGAGAAGATCGAAGCCCTGCGGGCCTCGATGCCGAAGTTCCCGCGGACGATGGTGCTGGAAGAGCGGGAAGACCCGCGCGTTACCCGGATTCATCATCGCGGTGAATTCCTGTCGCCGCGCGAGGAAGTGACGCCCGCCGCGCCGGCCGTGCTGCACGAACTCGAGCCGGGCGCGCCGAAGAACCGGTTGGCGTTCGCGCGGTGGCTGGTGTCCGGGGAGAATCCCCTGACCGCGCGCGTTGCGGTGAACCGCCTTTGGCAGATGTTGTTCGGCCGCGGCATTGTAAATACGCCCGAGGATTTCGGGTTGCGTGGCGATACGCCCAGCCATCCGGAACTGCTGGATTGGATGGCCGTCGAGTTTATGCGGCGCGGATGGGACACCAAAGACATGGTCCGGATGATCGTGACCTCCGCCACGTACCGCCAAACCTCGCGCACGACGCCGAAGTTGATCGCCGCCGATCCCGACAACGAATGGCTGGCGCGCGGTTCGCGGTTTCGCGTGGACGCGGAGATCGTGCGCGACATCGCGTTGGCGTCGAGCGGACTGATAAACCCGGCAATCGGCGGGCCCAGCGTAAAACCGCCTCTGCCGGATGGCGCACTGTCGCTCGTCTATCCCGGCGATCCGTGGAACGTGGCCGAAGGGGCGGACCGGTACCGGCGCGGATTGTATACCTATTGGAAGCGCACCTTACCCTATCCGACGGCCATGGTGTTCGACGCGGCCGCGCGCGACACGGCTTGTGTGCGGCGGGTAGAATCGAATACGCCCTTGCAGGCCCTGACCATGTTGAACGACACGGAACTCATGGCCGCGGCAAAGGCCCTGGCGGAACGCGTGCTGGACGAAGCGCCGCCGAATACGAACGCACGTATCGCGCACGCGTTTATGCTGGTCGTGTCGCGCCCGCCCGATGAACAAGAGTTGGCGTGGGTCGATTCGTTCTACACGCGGCAGCGTTTCCGGCTCCAACTTGGCGAAGCGAATCCCGAAGCGATATTCGCCGCGGAGCAAGAGACCGATTCGCGGATTGATCTCGCGGCCTGGACCTTGGTGTGCCGCGCGATCCTGAATACTGACGAAGCCATCACGCGAGGATGAGACGAAGTATGGACGCAAGCACGAGAAACGAGCGGTTGCGCGGCATGACGCGGCGGCATTTCTTCCAGGAGTGCGGCATCGGTGTGGGCAAGATTGCGTTGGCATCCATGCTGTGCCGGGCCGTGGGCGCGACCGCGACCACCTTCGAGAACCCCCTTGCGCCGCGCCCCTCGCACTTCGCCGGCAAGGCGAAGCATGTCATCTACCTCTTCATGGCCGGTGCGCCGAGCCAGTTGGACCTCTTCGACAACAAGCCCGTACTCAAGCAGTACGACGGGAAGCCGATCCCCGAAGAGATCGTGAAGGACCAGCGCTACGCGTTTATCCAACGCGACGCAGCCTTGATGGCCTCCCGGTTCAATTTCGCGCAGCATGGCCAGTCCGGCGCGGAGATATCGGAGATGCTGCCGCACCTGGCGGAGATCGTCGACGACCTTGCTATTGTTCGTTCGGTTCACACCAACCAGTTCAACCACGCGCCCGCGCAGATCTTCATGAACACGGGATCGCCGCAGCTCGGACGGCCCAGCATGGGATCCTGGGTAACCTACGGACTCGGGAGCGACGCGGAAGATTTGCCCGGCTTCGTTGTGCTGAACAGCGGGCAGGGGTCGAGCGGCGGCGCGAACAACTGGGGTTGCGGGTTCATGCCGACGGTGTACCAGGGCGTGCCCTTCCGCAGCGAAGGCGACGCCGTGCTAAACGTGTCCAATCCGCCGGGGATCACGGAAGCCATTCAGCGCGACACCATCGATCTCATCGGAAAGCTCAACCAGCACCAGCTCGGGATTCAAAACGATCCCGAGATCGCCACGCGCATCAATTCCTACGAGATGGCGTATCGCATGCAGACGAGCGCGCCGGAGCTGATGGACATCGCGCAGGAAAGTCCCGAGACCCTCGCCATGTACGGCGCGGAACCGGGGAAAGCGTCCTTCGCGAACAATTGCCTGCTGGCGCGGCGGCTCATCGAACGCGGCGTGCGGTTCGTGAATTGTTACCACGGCAGTTGGGATCACC
>CAZWDH010000013.1:17826-43084 GCA_964632865.1 uncultured Nitrospiraceae bacterium | reverse complement strand
ACTTCAGTTCGAACTATCGGGCAGTCTGGGGGGCAATCTCCGGTCCGTTTGCAGGCGAGGACGCCTGCGCTACATGCGATACGGGTTTTACCGCTGCGGACCTGATCCCGGTTTTGGGAGATCGGGTCGCGGAAATTCGCCGTTCAAGGCTTGCTGAATAACGATCTGCACAGCCGGGTCAGGTTCGGAAGGCGCGGCCCGTTTCAGAGCCTCCATTGCTTCGTCCATTTGGAAGTGCCCTAAAGACGTGGCGGCAACTTTGCGCAGCGTCGCGTTGGTGTCCGTTCTGAGGATTGTCTCCAGGTAAGGAATGATGCGCTCGTCCTCGAACATGGCAACCACGTAGCAGCATTGAAACCGCTGCTGGAACGGAGCCGTTCGATCCTGCGCGATTTCCAAAGCGCGCGCTATGATCTGTTCGCGGTCGCTTCCCCGCGCCCAGGACGCCTTCAGTTGCAGGGCATGCAACCCGGCGAACTTGTGATATCCCTCCTCCGGTTCCGCCATTCGCGTGAAGAAATAGGACGCCGCGTGGTCCAGAATGAATCGTTCACTGTACATCCCGGAGGGTCCCGCGTTTGCATCGTCACTCCCGGCAACGGTCAACATGGGTTCTGCGAAACGGATTTCGCCGCGTCCGTCGAGGAGTACACCATAGGTCAATTCATGCGCTTCGGGCGGCACGTCCATAGTGATGCGGTAGCGTTCCGCGGATTGGGTTCCGGTCACGGGACGATCCTGCATGTTGTCGAAACGCAGCACTTGATGTTCCGCGTCGTCAATCCGAAGCCAGAGGCCGGCCCACCCCGTGGTTTCTTCCGTCGAGATCGTGGTTTGGACGGAGACCGAGTAACCGCGATAGCTGGCCGCCGGTACCGTGCGCATAATGTTGATGAAGCCCGTCGGCGCAGCGGCGGTGAAGCGCATGTACATGACATCTCCTGCAAATTCTGGATGGTTGCGCTCGGTTCCGACTTCGTACTGCTCCTGGGCCGTCCCTCCAACGGACCACCCTCGAAAAACCTCGCGTGGGTATGCGGTCGTGTCGGTGACCATTCGTATCGATGAAGCGCGTTCAGAAACATCGGCGGCGGTCGGCGTTCCTTGTCGGGCGAGTCGATATGCCCAGAACGGAAGCGTAAGGAGTGCCGCGCCGGCCAAAACCGCAGCACCGATTCCCAGCCATTTCCATGGAATCTCTTTCTCGGGAGAGGATGGCGGGATGTTCAGATACGGAGCAGCCCATGGGTCTTCCGAGGCGGGGCCGTTTGCGAGATCCGAACGGGCCGCCGCTACGTCTTCCGGCGAGCCCAGGGTACCGAGCATACGCTTGACGTCCGTTACGGTAATCAACGCGCTTCCCTGCGCGTCAGCCATTTGTAGGATGTGCGCTTCCAGATCCTGCACGACCTCGGTTTTGTCAGCCTCCTGATCCGTCAGCAGCGCTTCCACTTGCTGGAGGTACCCGCGAAGATAGGTCTCCGCTTCGTCCGTCCACTTTTTTGTCTCGGTGTTCATCGGACCTGCTCTCCCCGTTGCGGAGGCCGGAGATACCCCCTGCCAGTTCGTCCCAGTGGCCGTTCATCATTTCGCAGCACTTGACGCCGTTCGGCGTGAGGCCGTAATACTTGCGCGCGGGGCCGTTGGGGGATTCCTCGAGGCGCGCGCGGAGGAGTCCCGCTTTGCGCATGCGGGACAGGAGCGGATAGATGGAGCCTTCGGCGATGCCCAGTCCGCGCATGTCGGTGAGCTTCCGCACCAGATCGTAGCCGTAGACCTCCCCCTGGGCGACCATGTTGAGCACGCAGAGTTCGAGCAATCCACGGCGGATCTGGGTCGCCCAGTTGTCTACGTTGAAGTCGTCTTGTTGCGGCATGGATTACTCCCGGCGGCCTTCCGGCGCATCTATAGGGTACCATAAGCTAGCATTTGTTGCAAGGTAGTTGTCTTGCGAGCAGTTCGCGATAAAAATTCAATCCATAAAACACTACGCAGTAATATGTTATGCGGATTTGGAATCTCTATGGAGTGCGGTCGCTTGCGGCTGCTTTTCCTCGGCATGAGCTTTTGGACCTAATACTGTGGGCCAGCTTGGGGGATGGCGGGAGCCAGTTTTCGGGAAGGTATTAGATTCTACCGGCGTGCATGCGTTGAGCAAACTCGGTTGTATCGCGCGATTTAGGGCGGTCGATTTCCCCGAAGAAAAGCAGCCGCAAGCGACCGCACTCCATAATAGGGACCAAGTTGCCACGCAATCTCCATTTCGATACGCTGCCTGTTGTTTAAGGAGAGCGTTCGATGAGAGTCTTCCTCTTCATTGGCATCTTTGCTGCTCATTCGGCGTTCGCGTTTGCCTTCGGCCCCCCGCCATTGCCACGGTCCGATGGCCAGACCTTGCACGTGGACTTCGAGCAGTACGCGGACGGCTGGGTCGGACCCGTGAATGCGGGGGTCCGTTGGCTCGGCGATCCATTTAGCGACATCAAGCAGAACGTGGTCGATGTCTTGCGTGAACCCGGCGCCGCATTTGCAGGCGAACGGTGCGCGTATGTGTTCACGAACCTTTCCGATGAACGGGGCCGGGTGATGTTTCAGCGGACCTATGATGCGCCGGAGTTTGAAGACGAAGTGATTGAGTTTGTATTCCGTCCCACTCGCGATGGCGCTGCCGACTTACAGGAGTTCGAAATCTGGACCGGCCTGGGGTATGCCTCCAGCAAGGTGGGCGTCCAGCTTGTTGCGAACGGCGATGCCGCATCGGGCACTTACGCTGTCGACGTGATTTCCACGGAACGGCACGAGAAGGTTTTGACGGGTCTTGCGCAGACGCACTGGCTGCATTTTGTTCTTCGTCGCGACCGTGCCGCGAAGACAGTCGATCTTTGGGCAGGGCCGCCGGACGCGGAGGCGTTCGTCGGAACCTATCCCGATCTCGATCCCGAACGCGCCACGGGCCGTGCGGAAGTCGGGGACACGTCCAGCGAAACGGCGATCGGTTCGGGATACTGGGACGATATTCGCATTGGCGCGCCGCTCGCAATGGGCGGCGAGGTTCGCCCCGCGGAGATCATGCGCGACGTTTCCAAGGAGTTGCCGGAGATTGCGTATCCGATTGTCGTCGATGATACGAAACAGCTCTTTGTGGACGACGTGTTGATCGAATCCATGGACGGTTTGGAGCGGACCTTCCACTCCGTCAAGAAGCATCCCGACAATCCGCTCCTTGTACCGGAGACCGCGTGGGAGACGGGCGGCACCTGGTACGTGCCCTACAACGTGCTCTGGCAGGAGCCGGGGAAGACCTTGCGCACGTGGTACGGCAGCTACCGTCGCTCCGCCGATAAGCTGACCTATACCTGCGTAGCCGATTCTACCGACGGCATTCACTGGAATCGGTTGTCGCTGGGAACGTTCGATTTCGAAGGGTCCACCGACAACAACATCATCTGGGCGGGACGCGCTATCAAGGTAAACTACGATCCGCTCGATTCCGATCCGGCGCGGCGGTACAAAGGTATGATGCGGAGCGACGGGTTCACGGCCATGTACTCGCCGGACGGGCTGGACTGGTCTCTCAACGACCAGCCTGCGATCCAGCAGTGCTACGACGCGACCTCGTTCCATTGGAATCCGGTCGAGAAGAAGTGGATCTCTTCCGTGAAGATCTGGCACGACGGCAAGCGGGCGCGCGGGTACGCCGAAAGCGCGGACTTCGATCGCTGGACCGACACCTACCTCATGCTGAAGGCCGACGATCGCGACCATCCCGAGGACCAGACCTATTCCATGTGGGTCAGCCACTACGAAAGCGTGTTCATCGGCTTATTAAAGATCTTTCACGTGGCGACTGACCGGTGCGACGTGCAACTCGCCTTCAGCCGCAACGCGAAACAGTGGGAACGTCCTTGGCGGGAGCCGTTCATCGACTGCTCTCCGACGAAGGGCGATTACGACTACGGCAATCTCGATCCCGTGGCCGACCCCATCCCTATGGGCGACGAACTCTGGATCTACTACGGCGGCCGCAGCCTCGAACACTACGAACCACCAACCGATACGAACGGATCGCTTTGTCTTGCCACGCTGCGCATGGACGGATTTGCATCGATTGGTGGTACCGGCATGCTGGTGACGAAGCCGATCGTTCTCGAAGGTGACACGCTCTACCTGAATGCCGACGCCGCAGGCGGGGAGATACGCGTGGAGATTTTGGATGCCGAGAGCGCGGAACCGCTTGAAGCGTTTGCCGTGGACGACTGCACGCCCATCACGACCGACGCCGTTCGACAGGCCGTAAATTGGAACGCGCCGCAAGGTCTTACAGCGCTAGAGAAACAAGCCATACGCCTGCGGATCCATATGAAGAACGCGAAACTTTACGCGGTGTGGACCCAATCAGGCTGAACCACAACTCCACGTGTGCCCTCACTGGGAGCGCCTCGCTCCAGCGTGGCGAAGCGCCGGAGCCATGCATGTATTCAGTACATCGATAGACGCGTTCAGTGCGGAGTCGGACCCTTCGAAGCGTCGCCAGGCTGGAGCCAGGCGCTCCCAGTCTCGCGCGTCGTGCTTTTGCGTCCGGATCGAACCCATTGGCGCAATGGCGCGCAGACCCAAATGGGAATCCTTCGGATTGGGTCTACTGGTCGATGATTTGAAACGCGTAAAGGGAGCCTCTGGTAAAGGCGAAACGAATGGAGGCGGGTCTGTCCTGTACCAAATCACCGAACGATCGTTTGGTGTCCCCGTCGTCCCACACCACGCGGTGGCGCAATGCATCGTGCCGGATCAGATGCGACGCTCCGTGTGCCGCACCTGGAATAACATTGCCTTCCGCATCGACGAGTTCTACGGTGAGGCCGTTCGCGGCGACGTCGGCGTTGATGACGAGTTCGTTTCCTTCGAACGAGAGACAGTGCGTCTCCAGCACGCCGTTCGTTGCGCCTTCCCGTACCCGCAGGCCAACAAACCGGTCCTCCGGCAGCGTGGCCAAGCCGATTCCCATCTCACCCCAGCCTTCGCCGTGGCGGGTGCTGACGCCGGTGTAGTAAATCCAGACTTTGCCGTCGCGGCGGAACACGGTCGTGCCTGGAAATACGCGGCCCGCGTCCCAGGTGCCGGGCGTGGGGGTGAGAAAGGGGGCGCGGCCCGCGACGCGTTCCCAAGTCCGCCCGTCTCGGCTCACGATGAGTTGCGTGTACATGTGACCCTCGCTGTTGTTGCCTTCGGCTTCGTCGAGATGCAGGAGCCAGAGAATGCCGATCAACACATCGCCGTAGGGCGTCACGGAGATCCCGTAGGGTTGGGTCCAGGGGTAGCCGTCTTCTTCGTCCGTCGTGAAGACTGTTTCCTTGGGCGTCCACTCCACGAAATCCGTGCTTACGGAGAGTCCCACTCCGCGCATGACGGCGGGCCAATCGGGGTCGGGGACCTGCGCGCGCGCGTATGCGAGGTACTCGCCGTTCCACCGGACCACGCAGGTGCTCGTGTCGTTCTTGCCGACCGCATCGCGCCAATTGCGGATATTCCAAGTCAACCCATCCGGCGATTCGCCCACCGACGCGCCGCCCGCGCCTTTGTAGCGCTTTGAGGGGTCCGGTTCGTCCGGCGTGGGGAGCACGCAGAAGCCGTGCGTGCCTTCGATGATGACGTTGTGCTTGTCGTGACGGCCGAAGGGTTCGCGGCCCACCATCGGCTTAGTCCAGTGGATGCCGTCCGCCGATTCCGCGTAGCAGGTGTAGTACTCCGCGGTTTTTGGGTGCTCCGGATTGTCCGGGATGCCGTCCTTATATTCGTTTGCGAGGTACCAGCATCGGAACTGCTGCCGCGTTTCGTCGTAGAGCACGGTCCCGTAGATCTCGAGGATGCGCTTCTCCCACGGGTGCTCCGGCACGATGACGGGGTTGTCCGGGTGCTTCTCCGGTTGGACCATCACGCGTTCCAGATTCTGCATGTCCCGGATGAGGTAGTCGTCGAGGAAGAGTTGGGGATTGCCGGAAAGGGCGATTGGGGGATTCTCCGCGTTTGCCTTCGGAAAAGCTGAGGCGATGACCAAAACAGGGACGAGTACAATCCATGCATTCTGTTTCATGCTTGCCTCCATCCTGTATGACTCCGCCCGATTGATCACCGGTCTGGGCAAACCGCAGGGACCGCGACTCGTTGTCCCTCCCATTCCCAGACTTCAACCTTTTCAGCCGTATCCTGCAAATGGGTGGAGGATGTTCAACGCAATCACGAAGATGGGGTCGAAGACATACCAGAACGTCTTCCACGCGATGAGGAGTCCGATCAGGGAAAACATGGGATTGTGGAGGAACTCCTGAACCCGGACCGCCGTCTTTTCCGGTAGCAGCAGCGAAATGACGCCGCTGCCGTCCAGCGGCGGAAATGGGAACAGGTTGAACACAAAGAGCAGGAGATTCAGGGAGAACACAATGCTGAGCACATTCGCAAGGCTGGCCCAGACGCCGTCGCTCGTAGCAGTCACGACGTGGTCCAGACCCCGAATCGATGCGGGTGATTCGAATACGCCGGAGAACAGACCGATCCAGATTAGGACGGTCGCAAGCATGGTGAGGAGCAGATTGGACAGCGGACCGGCAAGGGCCATGAGACCGGCGCGGTATGGATGCCTGCCTGCCCAAAGGGGATCGTAGGGAGCGCTGGCGAAGCCGAGCGGCCAGCCCATGACGAACAAGGCGATGATGGGAACGACGACCGTTCCGACGGGCTCATGCTTAATGTGAGGAATGGGATTTAACGTGACCTGCCCGTTGTCGAAGGCCGTCGAGTCGCCGCCGAGATACGCGACATACGCGTGCGCGGCTTCGTGAATCGTAATGGCGAGCAGGAACACGAAGTACCAGCCGATCGCTTCGTAACCCAACTCCATGCGGCGTCTCCTCCCTCGAACTGCGGTCCCTGTGAATATGCCCGACGCGGCCGGGGCAATCAAGACGATTGCGGATTTCGGACCGCGGATTGCGGATTGGGAGAAGGCTGGAGACCGGAGGCTGGAGACTGGAGGGAAGAATCGGAAAAATATGAGACGGCATTGAACGCTGGAGACGAACGCAAGAAGAGGTGTCCACCGATTTCACAGATTTTCACCGATTGAAGATCATATAACGTTGCGGTATGTCCTTTAGAAAGCGAGCAAACGCCTTTTCCAGAAGGCGACCGACCTCGTCAACTGCGTTGATCAGCGCCGTACGCGGTCCCGATGGTTTCGTCTTAGCGCAGATCGGTGTGCATCGGTGAAATCGGTGGACACACACGCTTCTTCAGCGTTCCGGAAAAGCGAACGCGACGTAGGCGTCGCCGGCTTCGCTGCCGATCTTGCCGCCGGCGGCGGCGATGGCAATGTATTGGCGGCCGTCGATTTCGTAGGTGCAGGGGGTGGCGTAGCCCGCGTGCGGCAGCGGGGCTTTCCAGAGTTCTTCGCCGGTATCCTTGTCGAAGGCGCGGATGCAGTTGTCCTTCGTCGCGGCGATTATGACGAGTCCCCCGGCCGTGACGATGGGTCCGCCGTAGTTCTCTGTTCCGGTGTTGGTGAGTCCCTGTTCGGCGAGTTCGGGGAAGGTGCCCAGCGGAACCTGCCAAACGATCTCGCCTATATTCAGATCGATCGCGGTCAGCGTGCCCCAGGGCGGTTGGATGGCGGGATAGCCGTCCGGATCGACGAAACGGTGGTAGCCCGTGTGCGTGAACCAGCGCTCGCCTTCCGGTGCCGCAGGTTCGGCTTGCACGATGGGCTGACCGGCGTCCAACTGACGCGCGTCGAGGTCGAAGAGGAACTGGGTAACCGCCTCCACCTCTTCGTCGGTGAGGTGCCCGAAGGACGGCATGCGTTCGCGGCCCTGGCGCACGATAGCCGCCATTTCGTCGGTGGTGTATTTCGTTTTGAGGTCGCGCAGGGGTGGAAACTCGTTCAAGGGATCACCTTTCAGGTCCGGCCCGTGGCAATAGATGCAGTTCTGCGCATAGACCCGGGCGGCGGCTCCATTGGGACCGGAGGCGGCACTTTCGGTCACTTCATAGAGCGTGGTGATCCAGGGCATCACGCTGGCGTTCACGTAGAGGATGCCCGTCTTCGGGTCGACGGCCGCGCCGCCCCACTCTCCCCCGCCGTCGAATCCTGGGAAAACGACCGATCCTTGCAGGCTGGGCGGGATGAAGGGCTCGCCCGTGCGCGCGCGGCGGAGGCGGTCAAGTGCGTAGGTTCGGGCCTCCGGTGTGCGCGTCGTGACCATGTCCTCCGTAAAGGCCTGCGCCTGGAAGGGCGGCGGTTTCAGGGGCACCGGCTGCGTCGGCCACACTTCCTCGCCGGGCACGTCGCTGGCCGGTACGGGGACCTCCTCGATCGGGAACAAGGGCTCCCCCGTTTCGCGATCGAAGAGAAAGACGTGAGCCGACTTCGTGATCTGCGCGACGGCATCACGTTTGCGCCCGTTGTGCCGTACCGTGACGAGATTCGGCGGCGCGGGCAGATCGCGGTCCCAGAGATCGTGATGGAAGGCTTGAAAGTGCCAGACGCGCTCGCCGGTCTCCACGTCAAGGGCGAGTAACGTGTTCGCGAAGAGATTCATACCCTTGCGATCGGCGCCGTAAAAGTCGAAGGCCGCCGATCCGGTCGGGATATAGACGATGCCGCGTTTCGCGTCGAGGCTCATCCCGGCCCAACAGTTCGCGCCGCCCGCCGTTTTCCACGCGTCTTCCGGCCAGGTGTCGTAACCGAACTCGCCGGGGTGAGGAATCGTATGAAAGATCCATTCGCGCTCGCCCGTTCGCACGTTAAAGGCAATGATGTCGCCCGGTGCGGCGGGATGACTTTCCGACAGGCGCACGGACATAACGAGAATGTCGTCATAAATCACCCCGGGGGACGTCGATCCGATGTGCAGCTTCGATACATCGCGATCGTACGCTAACTTGATGTCCACAGCGCCACCATTGCCGAAATCGGCAATGGGCGTTCCCGTGCGCGCGTCTAAGGCGTAGAGATGATGCTCGATTGTCGCGTAGATGCGTTGGTCGTCCCGATCTTCCCAATAGAGAAGCCCGCGCACGACCGCGCCGCTGCCTTCCGCGTGTTCGGGTTCGTAGACCCATACCTCGCGGCCTGTATCCGCTTCGAGGGCGAAGACCCTGCGTTCGGCGGAAACACCGTAGAGAAGGCCATCGACGACAATAGGATTGGTCTGGATCTGGGCTTCGCCGCCGCTGTGGTAGGTCCAGACTTGTTCGAGTTCCGCGACGTTGCCGGCGTTGATCTGGTCGAGTTTGGAATACTGCGTACTCTGTTGATCGCCCAGATACCAGCGCCATTCCTTGTGCTCCGGAGTCCCCCACCAGCCCGCGTGCGCTGCAACTGAAGATAGTATCGTGGCAAGTGTAACCAGGAAGCTTCGTCTAAACATGCAACTGCCTCGCGTCAACCCCAACCGATGATGAGGGAGCGTAGGAGATTGGGTCGAGGAATTGCAACCCGTATGGGTTACTCCCGGTTGACAGGTTTTCGCGGAGGTCGTATGCTGGATGCAGGTTGAGACGCGGGGGAACTGCGAAAGCGGTTGTATCAATGCCGACAAACCTGCCACCAGAGTATTATGAAGTGGAAACCCGCCTGAAGGCGGCGACGACTCCGGAAGAGAAGGTCAAGCTGACGGAGGAACTGCTCGCTACGGTCCCGAAGCACAAGGGAACCGACAAGCTCCGGGCGAGTATCCGGCAGAAACTCTCCAAACTCAAGAACGCCGCCGAAAGCAGCAAGAAAACCAACCGGCAGGAATCGGCATTCCACATCGACAAGGAAGGCCCCGCACGTGTTGTCATTGTAGGCGCGCCAAACGTGGGTAAATCTGCCCTACTGTGCAAAGTCACCCACGCGACACCCGCAGTGTCCGAAGCGCCCTTTACCACCTGGGGGCCTACGCCGGGGATGATGCCGGTGCGTGATATCCAGTTGCAGTTGATTGACACGCCGCCGTTGAGCCGGGAGCATGTGGAACCCGAGTTGTTTAACTTGATCCGTACCGCGGATCTGCTTCTCATCGTGATCGATATCCAGTCTCGATCCATGCAGCAACTTGATGATGCCATCGATATCCTCCAGGAGCACCGGATTGTTGCTACGCATGAACAAGACGGCCGGATGGAACAGCGCGGCGACTTTCACTTGCCGTGCCTCGTATTGGTCAACAAAACGGACGATGAACTCTGGGATGAGGAGTATGCCGTGCTATGCGAATTGGAGGAAGATCGCTTGCCCATGCTGCCGGTGTCCGTCGAAACCGGCCGGAACCTGGAGCGGTTCAAGGATGCCGTGTTTGAGCGACTCCGCCTAATCCGGGTCTATTCGAAACAGCCTCACCACGAGGCGGACCGGTCGACGCCGTTCGTACTGCGTCAGGGTGAATCTGTTGAAGCGTTCGCGGCATGCGTGCACAAAGACTTTCTCGAACACTTAAAGACCGCGCGGGTTTGGGGCGAAGGCGTCCATGATGGGCAGCCGGTCGGGCGGGATCACGTTCTCCACGACGGCGACATCGTGGAACTGCACATGTAACCTCCGCACGGAAGAACATCCCCCTTGTCCCCCTTCAAAGGGGGAATTCTTCGCAACGCTTTGCGTTGCGCCAGTGCGAAGAAAAGCGCAGGGCGCGCGCTTGAGCACTTTTGATCGAGTTCGCATTCAAAGTGTGGAATCGCACGATTCCCCCCTTCGAAGGGGGACTAAGGGGGATGTTCTGGAGCTTGAAAGGCTAATCGGAGCGAAGCACTGGACCATCTACACCCGAGCGCGCCAGGTTACGACACCATCGAAGTCGAAGTTGAAGTCGACCGGTTGGGCCTTGAGTTCGACGAGACGTCTCTTGATGACGTGACGGCGGTCGAAAGGCACGAACAGCAACAGATACCCGCCCCCGCCAGCGCCGACAATCTTTCCGCCGATGGCTCCGAGCTTGCGCGATTCAGCATAGAGGTTGTCGATGCGCGCGTTGCTGATCCGGTTCGCGATCTTTTTCTTTTGGAGCCACGATTCGTGAAGAAGTTTTCCGAACGATGCAAGCTCGCCCTGGAGCAGCGTGTTCTTCATCTCGACGCAAAGGTCCTTCAGGGCGTGCGTAGCGTGAACCGCCTTTCGGTCGCCTTCTTCGACGTTCTGCATCTGATGATCGATGATGCCCGCGGACTGGCGGGTCCGACCCGTATAGCAGAGAATCAGCGAGTAGTGCAGTTCGTGGAGTGTCGCGGCGTCGAGGCGCAGGGGATTGACGATGACCTTGTCCCCGGCGTATTCGATGAAGTTAAACCCGCCGAAGGTCGCGCTGTACTGATCCTGCATGCCGCCCTTCAGCGCAAGCACGTCGCGTTCGATGTGATACGCCAGCGCCGCGACTTCATACGACGTGAGCGGGCGGCGATAGTACTCTTTGAACAAACTGACCAATGCAACCACCATCGTCGACGATGATCCAAGCCCGCTCCCCGGTGGCGCGTCGCTGTGCATAAAGAGATCGAACCCGCGCGAAGCGCGCTTCTGCTTCAACTCCGCGATAACGGCCTTCGCCAGATCCAGTTCGCCGTCCATCACGAAGGGCTGCGCCGCGTCGTACTTGGCAGTGATGTTGTAGTCGAGGGACTGGACTTCGATGACCTTGTCCTTGCGCGGGCGGCAACTGACGTAGGCGTACTTGTCGATGGTCGTGCTGAGTGTGCAGCCGCCGTAGAGCGAGCGGTAGGGCTCCACGTCCGTGGCACCGCCGCCGAAGCTGATCCGGAGCGGCGCTTTGCTGCGCAGGATCTCAGTGCTACCCGTCATAAACTGTCCGCTCCATCAGGGCACGCGTGAATCGTCAAGTCCATCGGAAACTTTTGATTGCGTCGATGACGTGCAACTGGTCCGATTCAGTCAGGGTATTGTAGAAGGGCAAACGAATGAGCCGATCGCAGAGATCCTCCGCGACGGGACAATCCCCTTCCTTCCCCCCGAACTGCTGGCCCATTTTCGATCGGTGGAGCGGCACGTAATGGAATACGGCCTGAACGCCTTCCTGCCGAAGGTGCCCGATGAGCGCCTGGCGCGCGTCGAGGGATGGCATGATCATGTAGAACATGTGATACGCCTGCTCGCACTCGTCCGGCACGGTGGGCATTCCTACATCATGCTCTCCGGCCCAGTCTGCCAGACGCGCACGATACGTGTCCCATACCCGCTTGCGACTGGCCTGGATGTCCTTCCAGCAGATGAGCTGCCCATATAGAAAGGCGGACGCGATTCCGGAAGGGAGGTAGCTCGAGCCCAGATCGACCCAGGAATACTTGTCGATCTGCCCCCGGTAGAACATGCTCCGGTTCGTGCCTTTTTCGCGAATGATTTCAGCGCGATCGCACATTGCAGCATCGTTAATCAGCAGGGCGCCGCCCTCGCCGCAGGTGAAGTTTTTGGTCTCGTGAAAACTCTGTGTACCAAAAGCGCCGAGCGTACCGAGATACTTCCCGCGGTACTTGCCGAAAAGGCCGTGGGCGTTGTCTTCAACCACAGGCACGCCATGCTTCGCCGCAATTGCGAGGATGGCGTCCATTTCGCAGCCCACACCTGCGTAATGGACCGGGACAATGGCCTTCGTCTTCGACGTGATCCTGGACTCCAGCTTCGTCTCGTCCAGGTTCAGCGTATCCGGGCGGCTGTCGATGAATATGGGTTTTGCGCCGCGAAGCACAAAGGCATTCGCGGTGGATACGAAGGTGTACGAGGGCAGGATGACTTCATCGCCGGGACCGATGTTCAACAGGATTGCCGCCATTTCGAGGGCGTGCGTGCAGGATGGCGTGAGCAAGACTTTGCCGACTCCCAATTCCTGTTCCAACAGTTCCTGGCAGCGGCCGGTGAACGGATCGTCGCCCGAGATCTTTCCTGAATTGACGGCTTCCGTAATGAAGGCCAATTCCTCGCCCATCATACTCGGGCGATTAAACGGTATCGTTGTCGTTGTTGCCATCAGGACGTGCCCATCCGCTGTTCGATCGAACAAAGGAGCGCCTTCAGAGAGGGCGCTGCCATTCACGGCAGGAGTTTACGACACGGCACATGCCCATGCAAATTGAATGCGGTGTGCTCAAGGGAAAAACAGGGACAGGCACCATTTTCCATCAGTGCGCCAGCTTCTTCTCACCGGTTCAGAAGGAAAATGGTGCCTGTCCCTATTTTTCGTCCCTAATCCTCTCAGTGGCAAACGCCACCGCTGAGGATCTTCATGGCGATGTGTCCTACGATGAGATGAACGTCTTCGGCGAACTGCATGTCGTGGATGTTGGCGTGGACGACGTGTTTGGCCTGCGTTTCCAGCTTGCCGCCGGGGTATCCGCAGAACCCGACCGTGATCGCGCCTTGCGCGTTCGCGTAGTCGATGGCCTTGAGGATATTGATCGAGTTGCCGCTTCCCGAAATGCCCACGACAACGTCTCCCGGGTTCAGGAAATTCTTCAACTGCTCGACGAAGACTTCATCGTAGCTTACGTCGTTCGCGTAGGCGAGCACGCCGGCATCGTTGTCGTTGAGGCAGAGCACCTTGAAGCGCTTCTCCTTGCCATAGCTCGCGCCTTTGACGAGGTCGCCGGTGATGTGGGACGCATTCGCGCCCGAACCGCCGTTGCCGAAGATGAAGATTTGCCGTTTCTCTTCCCGGGCCGAGTCGAGCAATTGGAGGAAGGTATCGAGTTGAGCGACGTCCAGCTTCTGGAGAACGTCGACAAGACCGGTCAAGTAATTCTGAATCTCGGGCGCGTACGACATGGCAGTGCAATTCCTTCGGTTTCTATGAATGAAGCGGGCCGGATACGGTCGGCGGGCGTTCGGCGGAAGTATAACAGGAATCCAGGCGGTGTCAGCAACTCGAGCCGCGTTGCGCGAGAACGTGTCGAACTGCCTCAAGCGCTGTGTCATGCATGCTGTCCGGCTGCAAATCGCCGTTGCAGTCCTGACAACCGTGGCCGGTCCGAACGCCGAGAGCCGGTATCCCCACCGCCCGGGCCACGCCGACGTCGCGCGCCGTGTCGCCGATGAATACAGACGACGGCAAATCCAGCGGAAACTCCTCGGATGCGCGCACTAGAAGTCCCGGCGCGGGCTTGCGGCAGTCGCATAAAACCTTGAGTTCGGGTCGTTCGCCGTCGAAACCCAATTCCGGGTGGTGCGGACAATAGTAAACCCGGTCCAGCCACGCGCCTTCTTTGCCCAATTCCATTTCCATGCGGCCCGTGACCTGGTCAAGTTCCTCGAAAGTTAAGAACCCCTTCGCCACACCAGGCTGATTGCTGATTACCACGGCCAGCCAGCCCGCTTCGTTTACGGCGCGCACCGCTTCGGCTACGCCCGGCAGCAGGACGACCTCATCGGGCGAGGTCACACCACGCTCGCCTGCGTCCTCAATCAGGACGCCATCGCGATCGAAGAACACGGCAGGCCGTTTATTGCTCCAGTTCAATCGCTCCATTCGGCCCGTCGCAATGTCGCCCTCGACGAGGGCGAGTCGTTCCGGCGTTCCCACGTCGCGGAGATACTCGGGCGTGTTATAGGCGATCACGTTCGCACCGCCTGCGGCCATGCGCGGCAGGATATCGTTATTCAGATCCTGTTTCGCGTCCGGGTGAATGAAATCAAAAACGCGCGGCGACAGCACGTAGACGGAACCGATTACGAGGTTTCGATGATCCAGTCCGGTTCGAGTTCCTCTCGGGAGGAATTCGCGGATGGAGTCCGCGTCGTCCACGACGACGAGATCGGACGTTTGAGGATGATCGTTTGGGTGGACCACTACCGTCGCATCGGCCCCCGCTTCGCAATGGCACTTCGCCAGGCGCTCCAGGTCCATGTCGATCGCGATGTCACCGCAGACAACAAGAAAGGGCTCCTCGCCGAGATACCGGCGGGCCAGGGGCAAACCTCCCCCCGTACCCATGGGCTGGCTCTCCACGACGACCTGCACCCGGAGTCCTTGGCGTTTCGCTTCGCGGGCGCAGGCGTCACTCAACACCGGGGCGAGGTGTCCCGCGGTGACCACCACGTCGGAGAACCCGTAGCGCTTGAGCAATTGAAACTGCCGGAAGATTACAGGCGTCCCTGCCACGGGGAGGAGTGCTTTTGGTAGGGCATCGCCCGTCACGGAACGAATGCGGGTTCCCTTCCCGCCCGCGATGATGACCGCCTTCACCTGTGAGATCCTCCCATCGGTCTTGACCGACATTGTGCCGACAACCGCAGCCTCTGCGCCAGTCGCAAAGCATTGATGCCACGAATTCAATCTGCCATAATTGCCCGCTACTGTGACTAGGGGTCAACGGCCGAGGCATTTCCGCCGGCCAGTGGAAGGCATTACGTTGAAGAAAGCACTCATCACCGGAATCACCGGACAGGACGGATCGTATCTCGCCGAACTGCTGCTGGAGAAGGGATACGAAGTCCATGGTCTGATCCGCCGTTCGAGTTCGTTTAACACGGCACGCATCGATCATATTTATCAGGATCCGCACCAATCCGGCACGCGCCTCTTTCTCCATTTCGGCGATCTCGCAGACGACGCGGGATTGGTTTCTGTCGTCGGCGGGATTCAGCCGGACGAAGTTTACCATCTTGGGGCGCAGAGCCACGTGCGTGTGAGCTTCGACGCGCCGGTGTTCACGTCGGACGTTACGGGCGTGGGAACGATTCGATTGCTGGAAGCGATCCGGAAAGTTGCACCGAAGGCGCGGTTCTACCAGGCGTCCAGCAGCGAGATGTACGGCAAGGCGCGCGAAGTGCCGCAGAGCGAGGAGACGCCGTTCTATCCGCGCAGCCCCTACGGCGCGGCGAAGGTGTTTTCCTACTGGGTGACCGTGAACTACCGCGAAGCCTATGACATGTTCGCCTGCAACGGCATTCTTTTCAATCACGAGTCGCCCCGGCGCGGCGGAACTTTCGTCACTCGGAAGATTACCCGCGCGGCGGCCCGGATTAAGTTGGGACTCCAGGACAAGATCTACCTGGGCAATCTGGATGCGAAGCGCGATTGGGGCTACGCGAAAGACTATGTCGAAGCCATGTGGCTCATGCTCCAGCATGACAAGCCCGACGATTTCGTTATCGCCACCGGTGAGACCCACACGGTACGTGAGTTTCTCGATGTCGTCTTTTCGCATCTCGATATGGATTACAAGAAGTATGTCGAGATCGATCCGCGTTATTTCCGGCCCACGGAGGTTGACCTCCTGGTTGGCGACGCGAGCAAGGCGCGTAAGGAACTGGGATGGGAACCCAAGGTGACCTTTGAAGAACTGGCGCGATTGATGACCGACGCGGACCTGCGGCTCGCGCAATACGAGCAAAACGCCGGCGCTGCCCCAGTTCCTTGATGGAGACGAATGGCCCATGCCTGTAACGATTACGCCGACCGAGATCGAGGCCGTTCAGTTCGTCGTATCCCCTTTGTTTCGCGACAACCGGGGATACTTCACGGAGATTCATTCGAAGCCCAACTACGATGCCGCGGGCTTTCATGAAACCTTCTTACAGGATAACCTCAGCTTTTCCGCGAAGGGAACCATCCGCGGTATGCATTATCAGATCGAACCGCATGGGATGGGCAAGTTTGTGCGGCCCGTTTCGGGTTCAATCTTTGATGCAGCCGTAGACCTCCGCGAAGATTCTCCGACTTTCGGGAAGTGGGTTGGCCGCACCCTGCGCGCCGAGCACGGCGAAGCCCTGTGGGTGCCGGTGGGTTTTGCTCATGGGTTCCTCGCGCTGGAGGCGGACACGTTGGTCTTGTACAAGTGCACGTCAACGTGGAAACCGGAAGCAGAGCGCGCGCTCCACTACGCGGACCCCGAAGTCGGTATCGAATGGCCTTTCGATCCGACGGTGGTCTCGGATAAAGATGCAGTCGCGCCGCCATTGCGAGACGCCGAGTATAACTTCGTGTATAAGGGGTGAACTATTCGCGCAGGAGCACGTCGCAAGTGAGACGCAGTTTCTGGAGGAGTTTGCGGAATGCTCCTCCCTGCTGCGCCATGGCGCGAAGTTTCACGATGAGCTTGCGCTGGAGCCGGTAACGGCTCATGGGCGCTTTCTTGATCTCGGGACGGTGATCCCCCAGTTCCTCGAGGGGCTTCCAGATCGTGTCCGCGGGATACCCGCAGGTTGCCAGGTCTTCCGCATCGATCTGCGCAATCACGTCTCGCATCAAAGCTAGTTTCGCCGGATCCGCGGCAAGGTCTTCGACCCACTTTTTCACCGACGCGGTCGTGGGACGCGAGTGCTGCTTGACGCCGATCGGGTCGCCGAGGCCTTTTGCGGACTCGGATTCCTTGCTGCCGTAATTGATCGTGTCTTTCTCGAAAGGCACGCCGATGGAGCCGTAGATCTTTTCCATCCACGATTCCGGGTCCTTCACCAGGTCTTCGTATTTCACGTGGATGAACGGCACAGTGTCCTGCCGCAGAAACGCGGCGATTGCCGGGACATAGCGGTTGAGAATGGGATTGTACTTCTGGGCGACCTGGTAGTCGCCGTCGAAAAACGAGTTCGCAAAGGATGAGAACGTCGCCAGAGGATGCCGCGTGAGAACCACAAACTTGGCGTCAGGGAACACCTTCATCATGAACGGCAGGATCAACCCATAGGCGGGAGTCTTGTCGAGACAGATGGTCTCCTTGCCGCCCTCCAAGTACCGGCCGTACAGGGTGTCGCAATAGGCGCGGCAGGCGTCCCAGTAGTCCTGTTGCTTGTTCGGGAGTTGATCGATGAAGAGCTTCTGGGCTTCCGCAGCGAGGACGTGATCGTAGGGTGCCTTCTGCACGTTATCCCACACGCCAAGATGGGCCAGCGGGGTGAGTAGGTGCGGTTCGGGTCCGCCTTTGATCATGGAATGCGATTCGAGCATGCGCTCCAGCATCGTGCTCCCGGACCGCGGCGAACTGATGACAAACAACATTTGAACCGGCATACTGCTCTTCCCCTTCCCGCAAACGTGTAACGCCGCAGAATCTAGCGGGGTCGCAATGGGTGTGTCAACCGGCGGCCATCGGCGGGGTCGTAAGTCACGACGCCCCAATAGCGTTGCCAGTTGCGCGACAAGTGCCCGCGTGTTAGACTTCGGCTTCGCGTGGACCTGTTGAAGGCGTATGGTCTGCGTGACGATGTAACCATCAGGACTCCCAATACACCCAATGAAAATCAAGCACGTAATTCTATTCCTCGTAAAGCTTTGCGTTTCGGTCGGACTATTGGCACTGCTGTTTTACCCCCAAGCGTTCGGGTTCGCGCCGGACACGTTCGGCGGCGTCAAACCGGCGGACATGCTTCAAGAGCTTAAGGACGCAGGGGCGCACAACATCGCGTTCTGGTTGACCTTCGCGGCGGTCATCAAGCTTTCAGGGCTGCTGTGCGGCATCATCCGCTGGCGTTTGTTGCTGCATGGGCAGGGTATATCCCTTCCTTTCATCTACATGGTTCGTAGCTGGTTCATCGGGCGGACCATCGGGATCTTTCTGCCGGGGACGATTGGGCTCGATGGATGGCGTTTGATCGATTCTTCGCGGTACACCGGCGAGGTAATTAAGTGCACGACCGTGATCGCGGTCGAAAAACTGATTGGCTTCGTCGCGCTGACGTTCCTGGTCTTTCTTACGTTTCCGCTTGGGTTCGCGCTGCTCAATATCAATGTTGCCGTGCTCGGCATCATCCTGCTGGTTCTGGCGTCGTTCGTGACGGTCGCGTTTGTAACCCTTCTGAATCCCCGCATCATCCAGGTGCTGGTCGCGGTGTTCCCCACTCCCGCCGCGATTCGGACCAAAGTCGACAAGCTGGGAGCTGCCGTTACGGCATACAGCGGCAGCCGCCGCAACCTCATGCTGGCGGTGCTTTTCGGCCTGGGTGTACACCTGGCCACGTGCTTCATGTATTTCGGAACCATGATGTCGATTCGCGCGGAGAATACCGGGTTGACCGACATCCTCTTCGCGAGTCCCTTGATGATCTACGGGACCGTGCTTGGACCCTCCATCGGAGGCGAAGGCATTCGCGAGATTGTGTTCGTCACCCTGTTGTCCGGAAAGAGCGGCGCGGCGACGGCAGCCACCTTCGCCCATTTGGGCTGGTGGATAGGCGAGCTGGTGCCCTTCCTGATCGGGATCGTCTTGCTTCCCTTCCATCGGCGCCCGTCCAAAGAGCAGGTTCAGGAGCGGTTGGCAGAGGCGCGCGAGGCCGCGAAGGAGATCGAGGGCGAAGGACTCCATCTCGCGCCGGGAGCAATCGCCGGCTATCGCGAGAAGCTGACGGACTATGCCGTCTCGGGCGCGGCGGCCGGGCTTGTGGGCGGCGCCATCGTGGGATTGGGCGAGGGCAGTTGGCTGGTCAGCCGTCAAGCCGGTCTCACCGAGATGGTCGCGTTCTGGTGGGGCCCATTGGTCTATGGACTTCTGTTCACCGGACTAGGCCTCGGGATAGCGGGCGCACTAGGGTTTCTGTCTCTGCTCGTCGACCGCTTCGTATCCAGGGCCATCGCGTTCGGTTTGTGTCTCGGCGGCACCCTCGCCGCGGGCATGATCGTTATCGGACGATTCCGGTACTCGCAGGATGTGCTCGGGGAACACGGGCTCTCGATCCTGAACTATGGCGCTCTGGGTGGATTGGCCTTGATTCTCGCCGTGCTCGGCGTGCTGGGTGGCGCCGCGATCATGGCCATCACTGGTCGAACCCGCGTGCAGACCGGTATCACCGCCGCGGTGCTTTTTGTGGGTATCGTGCTGATCGGTTTGGGTCTGTCCATCGGCAAGCTTCCGCCCGCGAAGGCGCTATCCTTCGAGGGCGCAGCGGGCGCGTCCGGGCCAAACATCATCCTGATCGCAGTAGACACCCTGCGGGCGGACTACCTCCGCGCCTACAACCCGGACGCGGCCGCGAACACGCCGAACATCGATGCGCTCCGGTCCGATTCTGTTCTCTACGACAACGCGTTTGCGCAGTCCTCGTGGACGAAGGCGTCCTTCGCAACGATTTTCACCGGCATGTATCCGGAAGCCCATACGGCGGTGCAGAAAGATTCCGTGCTGCCCGATGATGTGACGACGTTTCCGGAGGTCCTTCGCGAGGCGGGTTACTTCACGCAAGGTTATGCGAACAACCCGAACATCGCGGACACCTACAACTACGGTCAGGGATTTGTCGAATACGAATACCTGCGGCCGCAGTATCTCTTTGGCGCAGGGCAGTCCGCGGAGAAGATGGTGCTCTACAAGACGCTGCGCCAGGTCTACCAGAAGATCGCGGGCAGCCTGACCGGCGGCCGCATCAACGTGCGCGACTTCTATCAACCCTCGGAAGATGTCACGAGTCGCGCCGTGGATTGGTTCGATAGCGAAGCGCGGCCGTCCGATGCGCCGTTCCTGCTCTTCCTGCATTACATGGACCCGCACGATCCCTACATGGATCACACCGACCCCGGCGTGGGCTACGCGCGGGTGCGACTGGGCACGGACTTGGACCCCGCAGTTTACCGGGAACTCTTCCAGCGCGTGTACAACGGCGAGATTGAGCATTTTGATGCGTCACTTGGCAATTTGGTTCAGGAGTTGAAAGATCGCGGGTTGTACGACGACTCCGTTATCGTGTTCACGGCGGATCACGGCGAAGAGTTCTGCGAACACGGAGGCTGGTGGCATGGGCTGACCCTGTACGACGAGCAGATCGGGATACCGCTCATGATCAAGTTGCCGGGGAATCAGCTGGCCGGCGAAACCAACGCGCACATGACGCGCCACGTGGATCTGGCGCCCACGCTGCTTCAGTTCGCCGGGCTCAGTCCCGCGCCGGCCATGCAAGGGAAGTCGTTGTTCCTGGCAGACAATCTCAGTGCCGGAAATACCGACGGACGCATCACCTACTCGCACCTCGACTTCGAGGGAATCGTCCTGCAAGCCGCGCGCACGATGGACACCAAACTTATCAAAGCGAACGAAGGCAACAAGCGCGGCCTGCTGCCCGTGGAACTGTACGACGTGGCGACTGACCCGGGCGAGACGAACAACCTGGCCGGGCAGGATCCGACGTTGGAAGAAACCATGTTTGGCCTCATCGACCAGATGCAGGCGGCCGCGTTGGAGAATGCGGTAGAGCCTCAAGCGGTCGAAGATTCCTCAGCGCTTCGCGAAGAACTTGACTCACTAGGGTACGGCGGATGATCTCCGGATAAAGGAGGTAGATAGCCTTGAGAATTGCAGTAATCGGCACCGGGCACGTCGGGCTGGTCGTCGGCACCGGTCTCGCCGAAAACGGCCACTACGTCAAATGCATGGACATTGACGAGGCCAAGATTGCCATGCTTCAAGCGGGGGAGATGCCCATCTACGAACCCGGCCTCGAAGAACTCGTCGTGCGCAACATGGAAGAAGAGCGGCTCAAGTTTACAACCGATCTCGACGAGGCTGTCAAGGACGTACTCCTGATTTTCATTTGCGTGGGAACGCCTCCACTTCCCGATGGGGGAGCTGACACATCCCAGGTCTTCAGCGTGGTCGACGCCATCGGTAAGGCCATCGAAGGTTACCGCATCGTGGTGAACAAGAGCACTTGTCCCGTCGGTTCCACTGAAGAAATCCGTGACCGGCTTGCCGAATCCACGTCTCAATCCTTCGACGTGGTCGTGAATCCGGAGTTTCTGCGGCAAGGATCGGCGGTGGACGATTTCATGCGGCCCGACCGCATCGTCGTCGGATGCGATGACGTGCGCGTCGAAGAGATCATGAAGGAGTTATACGCGCCGTTTCTCCGGACGGGTAAACCTCTGTTGCTTATGTCCATTCGCAGCGCCGAAATGGCGAAGTACGCCGTCAACGCCATGCTCGCCACGCGCATTTCCTTCATGAATGAGATTGCGGCCCTCTGCGAAGCCTATGGAGCGGATATCGGCGAGGTCCGCGAGGGGGTCGCCGCCGATTCCCGCATCGGACCCGCGTACCTCTTCCCCGGCATAGGTTTCGGTGGATCCTGTCTGCCGAAAGACGTGGTGGCCTGCGCGAAGATGGCCGAGTCGCAGGGACTCGAGTCCCACATCATGAAAGCGGTAACGGCGGTGAATCGCGAGCAGCAGCAACGGTTCATCGAAACGATACTCGCTCATTACGGCACCGGCATAAAAGGAAAGCGCATTGCGGTGTGGGGCGCGAGTTTCAAACCCAAGACCGACGACTTGCGCGACGGGCCCGCCCTCCACGTAATCGACGCGCTACTCGAAGCAGGCGCCGAAATCACCGTGTACGACCCCGTGTCCGACCGGAATCTCGCGCACGTCTACGGCGACCGCATCACCGTCGTGCCTAAGAACTATGCGGCGTTGCAGGAAGCGGACGGCCTGGTCATCACAACGGAATGGAACGAGTTCCGGCGGCCCGACTACGAGCGCATGGGGAATCTGATGCGGGAAAAGGTCATCTTCGACGGTCGCAATCTCTATACGGCGAGCGTGCTCGAAAAGGCCGGCTTCCGGTACTTCAGTGTCGGCCGTCCCAGCGTGTAAGATTCGCTCATGGAACGATTGGCGCTGGTAACCGGAGCAAATGGATTCGTCGGACGCTTCCTGACAGACTATCTCCATTCAGCAGGCTGGAAAGTACGATCCAGCGTACTACCTGGAACAGCAGATGACGAAATGGTCTTCGGGTGCGACATCTCGGACGATGCCCAGGTGGATGCGCTGGTCCGTTGGGCAGGACCGGTTACCCACGTGTTCCACTTGGCGGCGGTCACCTTTATCCCCTCGTCACAGGCGTACCCCGCGCGGACCATGGACATCAACCTGAACGGAACCATCCGGCTTGCCGAAACGGTTCGCAAACGAACACCGGACGCGCGCTTCTTGTACATCGGAAGCGCCGCCGTCTATGGTATTCCCCGCGCGATCCCCATCGACGAAGGCCACCCGCTTCAGCCGAATGAACCCTACGCCATTTCCAAAGCGGCCGCGGACGCCTATTGCGAGTACCTCTTCCGAAACTACGGCATGGACGCGATTCGCCTCCGCCCGTTCAATCATTCCGGCCCCGGCCAATCGCCGCAGTTCGTGCTGTCGAACTTCGCGCGGCAGTTTGCACGGATCGAAAAGGGGCTGGCCGAACCGGTGCTTCGAGTCGGAAACCTGGACGTGGCGCGGGATTTCCTGCACGTGAACGACGTCGTTCGGGCCTACGAGGCCATCGCGCTTCACGGTCAGGCTGGCGAAGCCTATAACGTCTGCTCCGGTGATTCCTGGACCATCGGTTCCGCATTGGAATCGCTGCAGAAGCTGGTAAAGTTTGACGTCCAAATCGAGGTCGACCCGGAGCGGCTTCGGCGCGTCGACATTCCCGAGGTGCGTGGTTCACGCGAGAAGCTCTCGACGGCTACGGGCTGGGAACCGAAGGCAACTTTCGAGACCATGCTGAAGGACTTGCTCGACTACTGGCGCGGTCAGCCACTGGAGTCCAGTGAGTGAGCGAGTCTGCGGAATCCCTTGCGCCTTCGCGGAACGGAGGCGATTCCGCAGTTGCTTCAAAGCCGCCTACCTGGAAGCGCCGCATGATTGAAGTCGCTGTGATTCTGTTGGTAACGCTCCTGCTCCTCGAGGGGGTTCTTCGCTTCCTGGGCCTCGCAGATCCGGTGCTGTACGCAGCGGACGAACACGCCGGATACCGGTTGAAACCCGATCAACACGTCACCATCCTCGGCAACGAACTCACGGTCAACCGATGGGGAGTCCGCGACCCGCGCGCGTTGGAAACCAAGAATCCTGACACGCGCCGCATCCTCGTTCTGGGCGATTCCGTAACCTGGGGTGGCATCCGAGAGAAACAGGAGAACATCTTCACCACCGTGGCCGAGTCCCAGTTGAAGGACGCCGAAGTCATCAACTGCGGCGTAAACGGATATTCCGTTGCACAGATGATCGCATTGTACCGCTACCACTTGAACTCCCTCGCACCCGACCTCGTCGTAGTCTTTGCCATACCCCGCGACTTCACTCGACCTCCGGTGGTACGCCTGACGGGGACTGGCGTGGCGTTTCCCGAAGAGTCTCCAAGTAGTGCCATAATCGTCGCCGCGAATCTGGCGCGTTTTACCGTAGCCCACCGCTATGGCTGGGACTGGTTGCAACCCGGGCCTGACGTGCTGCCGGAACCTCAATTCAAAGGCGACGCGTTGGGCGAAAACGTTGCTTCCGTCGTTGCGCTTGCCGCTGAAAGACCCGCAGGCTCCGTCCTTCTCGTACTCATGCCTACGGCGGAGGGCACGAAGGACGCGGACCGGATTGGGGAGATCGAGCAAGCGCTCGAAGCTAAAGAAGTACCGTTTGCAAACCTTGCGGACCGCATCGAAACTACTTCCGACCTGTACCTGGATGGCGTGCACCTCACTACAGAAGGACACCGTCGCGTCGGGACGGCCTTGGCGGAAATGCTCGCGCCACGGCTTTGATTCCGGAGACGCGCCGGCCCCAACCGGCGGTTGTGGACTGGGCGCGGAATATTAACCATAATAGGTTTGCGAGCATCCAATAGGATCAGGAAGATCTCGGTGCACGGGAGCGTTTCTATAAGCGCCCCTGATAAAACACTCGAATGAGGTAAACGACTATGGCGCGGGGAGATCACATCCGGGCCCGGCGGTTCGGGTATTGGCACCACGGGATTGACTGTGGCGACGGTACAGTCATCCACTACGAAGGGGAGGTGTTCCGCGCCAAGTTCGCCAAGATCCGGCGGGTGACCATGCGGGAATTCGCCCGGAATGGCGACGTTCGGACGGTGGCGGAGTCCTTCACCTACGACCCCGACACGGTCGTGGGACGGGCCGAATCGCGCCTGGGCGAGAGCGGCTACTGCGCCTTCGCCAACAACTGCGAGCATTTCGCCCGCTGGTGCGCCACGGGGATCTGCGAGAGCCGTCAGGTCGATCGCATCCTCGCGGTCGCGTCCGGAATCGCGGTTGCCACTGCCGGAGCCGTCGCCACGCTGATCGTCGCTAAAGCGATAGGCGGACGCCGCCGGCGCATCGTATAGCGCGAATCCGCGAGACCTGCCCCGGCCTCTCGCCTCTCTTTTTCCCTGGGACTCTATTGTATTGAATAAGCGGTTCGTCCGCTAAGTACGGGGAATCTGAGTGAACATACCCCAAAATAACCCATGAAACGGGGACATTAAAAAAAACACGCACAGGATTATTGATAAAACACGATTTCTTAAGGTC
>CAZWDH010000013.1:0-17816 GCA_964632865.1 uncultured Nitrospiraceae bacterium | reverse complement strand
GAACCGACTATGGATTCAGGGCACTTGTTAGGGCGACGGGGAAAATCCCGTCCTTAATCGTGTACCATCAGATACCGTCGCCAATTGGGTGCGCAACGGGGAAGTCCGGCGACGCCACGGGGTATCCGCACGATGCAGGAGCAGCCTTCCATGAATCACGACGTACTTCGCACGCGACGCAATTCACAAACCCAGCCCTTCCGATTGGCAATTTTTGCGGCGCTTCTGTGTTCCATCACCGGTTTCGCCGCCGCCGAAGCCCCCGTATACACGGACCAACCGTCGGGCGAGTTTCTGCGAACGTGGTCGTTGTGCGGGCCGTTCCCGCTGGCGCTGGACGCCGACGAAACGATCGACACGATTAGGATCGATGCATTCTACCGCGACTACCTCGCCGGGTCCGGCGGTGAAACCGCGGGAACGGTCGATGTGACGAAAGCGGTTTCCGTCGATGGCACGACCCAGTCGTGGATCTTGCATGAGAGCCCGACGGACTACATCGATCTCGACGAAGCTATCTCCAAGGAAGACGCCGTCATCGCTTATGCCTACTGCGCGATCGAAAGCGCCGAGACCCTCGCCTGCGCGCTCGCCCTGGGCACCAACGACGGCGTGCAGGTCTGGATGAACGGCGAGCGCGTGTGGGACCACCCCGGCGCGCGTGGACTGCGCGTCGATGACGACATCGTGCCGGTGGTCCTACAGCCGGGCCGAAATCACCTCTTGCTGAAAGTCGAAGAGCGCGGCAACCTCTGGCAGTTCGCCTGCAGGCTACTCCCCTTCGACGACGAACTCGTTCGTGACAACCTTCAACCCTTCCGGGTCGTCACGGATGCCGGCGGCGTCCCCCACCTTCAGTACATCCAAACGGAAAAACTATTGGACGGGTTCTTGCAGAACGTGTCGTTGACTGTATCGCCCGTGTCCGAGCCCGGCACGACGATCTGGCAGGGCGAATGGTCGAAGGAACCCGATGTGGCGCTCCCGGTGGATACGACGCAGTTTGACGAGTATACCCTGCGGGCCGAAGCCACCTTCGCCGGAGGACAACGCATCGTGATGGAGCAACCCTTCAGCGCCGGCATCCGCGTCGAATACGCCCTTTTTGAGAATGGTAAGACCGACTACTCCATCGTGCTGCCAGAGGAAGCATCGGATTCGGAGCGTTGGGCTGCGGAAGAACTCAAGCACTGGCTTGCCAAAGTCAGCGGCGCGGACTTCCCCGTCGTGGACGCGCGGGCGGAATCGGGCCCGGCGATCCTGCTTGGCTACGGAGAGCCTTTGCTTGACGTTTTGCCCGAGACGGCCGAGCCGGACGTGAACGACGAGTCCTTTCGCTACCGAAACGTGGGCGCCGACATCGCGATCTGGGGCGGCCGCGCCCGCGGCACTATGTACGGCGTGATGAGCTTCCTCGAGCGGGAACTGGGGCTGCAGTTCTACACCCCGCGCGTGACCGTCGCACCGAGGAAAGCGGACTACCGTTTCGTGCGTCTCATCCACTCCGAAGCGCCGGGAATTCGCGTGCGCAACGATTTCTATTTCGAGGCCTTCGATCCCATTTGGGCCGCGCGAAACCGGATCAACGGCGCCATGAGCTACCGCGAACAGCCCGGCGGCGTGGAGGGCTATTGGGCGGTGCACACGTTCTATCCGCTCATGCCGCCCGACGAGTTTTTCGCGGATCATCCCGAGTATTACAGCCTCCTCGACGGCGAACGGGTCCATGACCACGCCCAGCTCTGTCTGACCAACCCGGACGTATTGCGCATCATCACCGAACGCGTCCGGAAGGTCATGCGCGAGAACCCGCAGTACCTGATCTATTCTGTGTCGCAGAACGACTGGTCGAATCCCTGCGAGTGCGATCAGTGTCAGGCCATCGTGGATCGCGAGAAAAGCCAGTCGGGGCCCATCATCTGGTTCGTGAACCAGGTGGCCGAGGCAGTCGAGACGGAGTTCCCGGACAAGTTCATCGGCACGCTGGCCTACAGCTACACGCGGAAACCCTGCGCCACGTTAAAACCGCGCCATAACGTGGTCATTCGCTTTTGCAGCATCGAATGCTGCTTCGCACACCCCTTCACGGAGTGTCCGGAGAACGCGTCCTTTGTGGAAGACATGGAAGGCTGGGCCGCGATCGCGCCGCACATTTACATCTGGGATTATGTGGTCAACTTCAGCCACTACATCATGCCCTACCCCAACTTCCGTGTGTTGAAACCAAACATCCAGTTCTTCCGGGACCACAATGCTATCGGCATCATGGAACAGGCGGCCTACCAGAGCCGGGGCGGGGAATTCGCGGAACTTCGGGCCTACGTGATTTCCAAACTGCTCTGGGACCCCGATAACTGCGACGTAAACGCCACCATCGATGACTTCATGTACGGATATTACGGACGCAGCGGGCAATACGTCCGGCAGTATTTTGATTTGCTCCACGGTCAACTCACTCCGAACACGCACATCCACCTGGGACTTCAGCCGGACGACACGCTCTTCAGCGATGATTTCGTGCGCGAGGCGGAGGCAATCTTCGACGAAGCAGAAATCGTTGCCGATTCGCCGGAGGTTCGCGAACGGGTCGAGGTGGCGCGCCTGCCGATCATGTATCTGAAGTGCAAGCGCATGCCGGCGCGGGCGAAGGCCGACGGTACGCTGGCCCGATTCACAGGCATCGTCGAGCGGGAAGGCATCACCCATTTCGCGGAAGCGGGCGAGCCACACCGGCAGGCGTTTTACGAATCGATAGAGGCCGCGGAATAGGAATAGGCTACGCGCTGTCCTCGGGAAGCGCGGCGGCGAGAGTGTATTCGTAGAAGCAATCGTCGCCGCCTAGAAGAATGCGGCACTCGCCGGACTCCGTATAGATCGGAGTCAACGCAGACGTGTACGAACCCAGCACCTCGTAGTATATGAGCGCCCCGTCCGGGTCGTAGACGTAGAACTGCGTGTATTCGGGATAGAAGCAATTCGCGATCACCGCGAGATGGGCTGGGCCTCCGGGCTCGAGGGTAAACGCCTCTGCACGGATGTCATCCGGATAGTCCAGGCCGGGCGCATCGAGGTCCAGCCGCGGATTCCCGTCGGAGTCGATAATGTAAAGCCCTTCGAAGACCTCGAGGCAGATGTTCTTTGCGCCGGATTCATTGGCCGGCCACGCAACTGTAGTAAATACGGACGCCTCCATAACCGGATCGGTGGTTACCCGTTGGCGTTCACCCTCGCGCCGCTCGACAAACACTTCGTCGGTCTCATCGAAGACACAGATGTCATCTAGCCCGTCTCCGGTGATATCCGCGACCTCAAAATCCCACGTATACGGGATGGCCTTGCGCCACAACTCGTTGCCGGATGCATCCAGCACGAGCAAGGTTTCCGAATCCTCGGACTCGTCGTCCGAATAGATCACGCAGAACTCCGGTTCGCCATCCCCGTCCAGGTCGCCAGGCGCCATTGCGGCGGGACCGTTCGGGTTCTCGAAGGTCCAGAGTTGCTTCCCGCTCAAGTCGAAAAGCGCCAGCGCGTCGTCTTCGTACCAGGATTGGTTGTTGTAGACGAAATTTTCGTTCCGGGAAGGGACCTGTACGAACCGGATATTGTCCACGTACTCGACAATCGGCGCGTATCGCAATTGATTGTATTCGCTGTCGAGATACAGAATCCCTTCAGCGCTGGCCACGCCCAGATCGAGGCCGGGCCTGCCGTCCAGGTCCGTGCGAAGGATATCGGTCACCCAATTAATGCGTCCGTCCAATTTAACGGAACGCTTCGCGAACAACCCTTCCCCGACGTGGACGCCTTCCGGCGGACCTTCGTCGTAAACATCGAACCCGAAGAGGCCCGACAAACCGAACGGCGCGTACAGATACAGCGCCGCGCCGCCTGCCAGCGCGAGGATCACAACGACGGCTGTCAATAGACACCCGATCAGGGCTTGGCGCACGGGGAAACCTCCTTGCTTCGTTTTGCCACGCTCGTCGCGTGGGCAGGGGCACTATAGCAAAACGATCCGGAGAACGTCCCCCAGCTGCGCGATTTGGCTTCCTCCTCATCTATGGGGAGGGCTCGGGAAGCGCACTCTTCCTCGAGGCTATCGTGTTGTTACTGTTGCCCGCTCGAAGGCCGGAAGGGACGTGGCGGGATCGCCGCACCGCTTTGTAGCGCCCGGGTTCCACCCCGGGCGTGTGTCGGAGTCGAAGCGTCGGTTTGAGGTTGCCTATGGCGCGACACCAACCGACCTCTGAACGGAGTCCCCAAACGTATCAGGAAGCCTTCGGCTCCCCGGCTTCTTGCTCCGCAATCTCTTGCTTGCGCGATTTCACGTACGCCTTCCAACCGGGACACCATTTGGTGTGCCACAGCCAGAGTCGTCCCCGCCAGGAACGCGGGTTCTCTTCGTAGTGGGTGCGCATTCGGCAGGTTTCGCATGCGTAGGCTGTCATCGAGTTCCCCCTGTAAGTTCGATAATGCTGGATACAATATCCCCCTCATATGTACTATCCATAAGAACGGTCAAAAGATGCATGCGAAACATATGTCGTGTTTAATTTCCATTTACCAAACATCCTCGACGCCATAAATATCTTAAATAAATATACTTATGCGTAAGTCAAGGACCTCTATCGAGACTGCATGTAGCATATACTGCACTTTCTGGATTCGGCATTGCACCCCCATGTCCACCTTTGCCCAAACGAAGTGAGGGGCGTATCATGAATAAGGTCTGGTGCCTGCCGTCAGTTGAATAGGCGACTGGCCCGAATCGCGGTGACGCGACCGCGAAAACGAAACACGTCAAGGAGTACAGAAATGGAAATTCTCTTGGTCATCCTCGGTCTGATCACGGCGATCTTTGGACTCGACATCGAAGAGTTTCTTGCCGCGCTCTTCGCCATCTTCGAATTCGCGTAACCCTAATTTCTCCACATTCCGTACGTTGCACGGCGGCCGGATCCACGCGGCCCCCGGCCGCCGTGCTGCCCACAACTGCAGGACAGCAAAAACAGGGTCCCGCTCGGACGGGAGAAGGGTGTCCCGCGGCAAGTCCATTTCGCAGATTCTGTAATCGTGATGGTGGGAGGATAATGGACGCGCGGCGGAGTGAACGGATCACCGCTTTTCGGGTGGCAGAATGGGCCTTAGACCATGGGCGTTCGGTGGCCGTCGTGCCTGAAGATGGAAAGACTTTCTCACTTACCTAGGGGATTCGTTCGTGATTCCACGATAGTCGGACGCACGATAGGCGCGCTCACTCCTTGCCTTCGCCAGTGCCCGCGTCCCAGATGGTCGCTGCAATGAAGCGCTCTTTTGCATCGGGCAGATTGTAGTAATAGACGCTCACCAGTCTTCCGTCGGGGCGGACGATGGTCCTGGGGTATCCAATATCCCACAACCCGCCGTCATCGCGGAGGATAATTTCCTGCCCCCAGGTTTCGCCTTTGTCGACACTGATTTTCGCGCGCAGACCGTAAGGTGCGCCGCGATGGCCATATGTCGCCACAAGCCGCCCGTCACTCAATTGATTGAGGCTGGCGGGATTCCCCTCGTTTGCGGCCAACGGATTGTGTTTAATGTGCCATGTCTTGCCGTTGTCGTAGGACTTCCATGCGTCTATCCACCAGGCCTCCTCGCCGTTGACCACCCGTTCCCTGCGCCGGATAATCGTCACCAGTTCATCCTTCGAGACCCGTACCGTGGCGGGCATGATCGAGTACCCTCCGTCCGGAGGCTCGGGGGTGATGTAGGAAACAAACTCCCAGGTCAAGGCTCCGTCCTGCGAACGGGCGTAGAACGGTCTTCCTTCGCGCACCCCGTCTATGGACGCGGTCATGAACGCGCTGATCGAATTCGGTCCTTCAACGATATAGTCCGTGCGAGCCATGACGCCGGATTGCCCGAGCGCCGGGAAGCGAAAGGGTCCTTTCCAGGTCTTGCATCGGTCCGTGGAGTAGAAGAAGCGCGAGAATCCCGTCTTGGAATTTTTCATAGCGAACATCAAGGCGAAGTCCGGGTGGGTGAAATCGAGACTCTCCGTCAGGTCCACGGCCGCATCCTGTCCCGGGTCGTCAAACGTCTCTGTGGGATCCAAGGTCCACGTCTTTCCGCCGTCCAAGCTGCGCGCAAACCGTTTCTCGCTTCCTTTTTCCCGGTTGATCGTGTGGCCTTCTCTTTCTTCGTGCCACCCCTGCGTGAACCCGACGACAATTTCGTCATCGCCCCAAGTCCACATTCCGGCATTGGCCGGCCATCCCGCGAATCGGTCCAGCTCTTTATAGACCACGACATTCTCGATGACCCGCGCGGGCTCAGCAAGCAAACCAATGCTGGCCAAGGAAACCGCAAACACTGCAAGCAAGCTTCGATACATCGTCGTGACTCCTTCTCCTTGTTTCAGGAGTTAGTGCGGCCCAAACGGCAGATTACGAGGCGTAGCAGCTAATCACCATCGGCGGGCCAGTATGGCGATGGGGTTCGCGCGGTCTTCAAAAAGTCCTGGATTCTTGCCACAACCTCCGGGTGCTCAGCCGACACATCGCGTTCTTCACCGACGTCATTGCGCAGGTCGTACAACTCAAGTTCGGCCTCGGGACCATGGCGGACTGCTTTCCAATCTCCCCAACGGACTGCCTGGCGGAGTGGCTGGGTATCGCCTTGGGGCAACTCCCAGTAGAAAAAACGATCGGGCAAATCCTGTGTGTTATCCAGAAGTGCAGCCGTCACATCGATTCCGTCGGCGGGCACCGGCGTGCTCGTACCTGCCAGGTTCGCCGCCGTCGGTAGAAAGTCCGCGAAGTACCAGACGGCCTCACTGACAGCTCCGGCCGGGATCTTGTCCGGCCAGCGCACGATCATGGGACAGCGAATTCCGCCTTCGTACAACGTGAACTTCTTATCGCGCAGCGGCCCGCAACTGTCGAACATTCCATCCCAACCCTTGGCCGACCCGTTGTCGGACGTGAAGAAGACAATCGTGTTCCTCTCAAGGTCGAGCTCCTTGAGCAGATCCATGATCTGCCCCACGTGCGTGTCCAACCGGGTGACCATGGCAGCAAACACCTTGGCTTCTTCTGGGCAGGGCTCATCCGCGTAGGCTCCCAAATCGGGGACCTCGAGGGTTTTGTGGGGAATCGTCGTGGCTAGATAGAGGAAGAAAGGATTGGCCTGGTTCTTTCGGATAAAATCCAGGCTGAATTCCGAAAACAGATCAGCGGAGTACACGGTCCGCTGACCGTTCAAGTTCCCGTCTATGGTTTGCCGCTCTTTGTTGCGCCAGAGGTAATCGGTGTAGTAATCGGCTGCGTGGTTCTGATTCAGGTAACCCAACCACTCGTCGAACCCGTGGTCGTTGGGAAGTCCTGTCGATCCGGGCTCGCCGAGCCCCCACTTCCCCGTGATGCACGTAGCGTATCCCGCCCGCTTTAAGAGGGTCGCCACCGTCACATCGTCGGACGTGAGAGGGATGCGATTCTCCTCGCCGTCGTGGGGGGGCGCGTTCTGGCCGTGGTTGCCGCGGACGGTAGTATGCCCCGTATGGAGGCCGGTCATCAGCACACACCGGCTCGGCGCACAGATTGGCGCGCCTGCGTAGCACTGGGTGAAACGCATTCCCTCAGCCGCCAGGCGGTCGATGTTGGGCGTCCGGATTCGCTTCTGGCCATAGCAACCAAGGTCCGCGTAGCCCAGATCATCGGCCATGATGAAGATAATGTTCGGGCGTTCGTATTCACGCCCCTCTTCCTCCGCGGCCATGGAGCGAATGGCCGGAACAGCCAGCATGGCCGCCGCCGATTTGATGAAATGCCGCCTGTCCAAGTGATCCTTCGTGTTCAATGCGATTCCCATTGCCGGTATCTTCGCTCGCAGTCAAGGTGTCCTGGGATTCATTTCATTGAATGCTCTTCCGCGCCGTCGAACGCTGACGGCAGTTGGTCAATTCCAACCAACGTACGGGACATTAGGCTATTGTTTTCAGAGCCGTAGCGCCAGACGGGATGTTCAATAACGTTTGTCACATAGACTCCAACCCCCTCGCGCTAGCGCCATTGCAACGGCCCTCGTCGCGCGAGCGGACGATGCCACACGCATTCTACATTATCACGTCAAGCCGAATCGCGATGCGACAGGTCGCCGCCAAGTCCCCTTTGCCCCTACGATGCGACAGACGCATCCTGAAAGAATCACCCCTGCTGTCAGCTGAATAAACGAATAGGGCGAATCGCGGTGACGCGACCGCGAAAACGAACCCGTCAAGGAGTACAGAAATGGAAATCCTCTTGGTCATCCTCGGATAAGTCACGGCAATCTTCAGACTCGACATCGAAGAGTTCCTCGCCGCACTCTTCGCCATCTTCGAATTCGCGTAAGCCTCCTTCCCAACATTCCCAACGCAACGCGGCGGCCGGTGTCCAAGCGGATCCCGCCGCCGTGCACGCCAGAAGTCGTTGGGAATCCTTGACGATAGGAAAGTCCGCATTGCATCTACAGAGTTTGTCATTACGGCGAACTGGATTGGCGGCGAAGACTACCTTACAGTTCTTGGTCGAGAATCTTTCGCACAGTACGCAGCAGCTGATTACGCGTGTAGGGCTTCGTGATTAGCGAGATTCCTTCCTGGAGCACAAAGTCCGTGTGTAAAGTATCCTCGGTGTATCCGCTCGCAAACAATGCTTTAAGACCTGGCCGGAGTCCCTGCATTGTTTCGAAAGCCTGATATCCCCCCATTTCAGGCATCACTACATCGAGAAGAACCATGTCAATACGGTCGGAGTTCTTCGTGAAGAGATCAATGGCCTCGCGGCCATTGGATGCGACAAGGACGGTATAGCCACCATACTCCAACATTCGTTTGACAACGCCGCGAACCATGGCCTCATCCTCCGCCACAAGGATAGTTTCCGATCCGCTCGGAACTGGTTCTTCCGCCCCAGGTTCAGCAGAGTCGCAAATATCCTCGCTGACTGGCCAAAACAGCATGAACGTTGTACCCGTGCCAGGGCGACTCTTTACGTCGATGAATCCACCGTGCTGTTTCACAATCCCGTAGACGGTCGCCAGGCCCAAGCCGGTACCCTTCCCCACGGCTTTCGTGGTAAAGAATGGCTCAAAAATGTGGGCCAGGTTCTCCTCCTCGATTCCGCAACCGGTGTCGGCAACGCTCAAAACCGCGTAGCGCCCTGGAAGAAAGTCGACCGGGGCCGCGTGAGGATGCCCATCGAGATTCACGACCTGGGTCGCGATGCGCAGTTTTCCCCCATCCGGCATCGCATCCCGGGCGTTGACGCAGAGGTTCGTCAAGGCTTGCTCGATCATGCCGCGGTCGCCCTCAATGGTGACGACACCGCTTAGTGGATGCCATTCCAACTGAATATGCTCCCCGATAATGCGGCCCAGCAGCTTGATGAGATTGGTTACCGTATCGTTTAAATCGAGTACTTCTCGGCGCATTACCTTGCGTCGGCTGAACAGCAGCAACTGAGAAACCAGATTTGCCGCGCGCGCTCCGGCCGCTGCAACGGAATCCAGAAGCTCTCGGGCTTCGGCATCAAGGGAAACCTCCTTGACGACGATATCAACAGAACCATTGATGACCTGGAGTAAGTTGTTGAAGTCGTGGGCCACGCCACCCGTCAGTTGCCCCAGGGCCTCCATCTTTTGGGCTTGTCGGTATTGCTCCTCCAGTTCCTGGCGCTCCCGTTCGTCTCGCTTGCGTTGAGAAATATCTTGTGCAATCAAGACGACCCCCGTCACTTCATTGTCGACTCCGCGAATAGGATTGAACCGGCATTCGATATTGATCGTTGCCTCTCCGATTTCGACATCGAGTTCCTCCGCAAAACTCTGGCCACTGAGGGCCCGTTCATAGAGCGCTTGCCAGTGATCGGCCGTAGCGGATTGGTGAAGCGAGTGAATCACCGATTGGCCGGGTTCTACTTTACGGCCCAGAAACAGCTGCATCCCTTCATAGAATGTCGTATTGCCCGCAATCAGCCGAAACGAACGATCGATCGACCAGATCGCGCTGTCTGTATTTTCGATCAAGGCGGAGATATTCGACTGGCTCTCCCGCAAGGCCTCTTCGGCAAGTTTTCGATCGGTAATGTCGAGGTGCGATCCGCGCATCCTAACCGGCTTCCCCGATTCATCCGTAACAACGGAAGCTCGTGCAAGAATCCATCGGTACGTTCCCTCTTTGTGACGAAACCGAAATTCGACCTGTACATCTTGTCGTGCCTGTGTGATGCTTTGCCGAATAATCTCGAGCGTCGGCGCAAGGTCGTCCGGATGCACCCGGCTCTCCCATTCCGCGTAATCGTCCCCGATTTCGGGTTCGGCATAACCAATCTGGGCTTTCCACTCCGTGGAGTACCGGACCTTGTTGGTGGAAAGGTCCCAATCCCAGAGCCCCACGTTGGCCGCCTTCACGGCTTGGATCTGCTGCGTTGTGGCCTCATAAAGCGCTTCCGCCGCCCGCTTGCGCTCGGTGATGTCACGCGCAAACGCCACCATGGTTCGGTCCTCGGGACCCAGGTAGCTCACGCTCATCTCCACATCAAAAAGGCTTCCATCCTTTCGGCGATGCTTTGTTTCGAACTGGGCATACCCTTGCGATTTTACTTCGACGGTACGGCGTCGGGTATCGTCCTCCGTTTCGATCGCGTCGATGTCCCGTATCGTGAGCTTCAGAAGTTCGTCTCGACTATACCCGAGCATGTCCGCTGCCGCGGCATTAGCGTCGATCAGTTTTCCCGTCTGGTCGAGCAGCCAGAACCCGTCCATGGTCGTTTTCAAGATGTGCTCGTATCGAATCTGTCGTTCCAACCGTTCGGCGATATCACGCGCAATGCCGAGAATCTTGGTTCCATTTACCGTTTCCAGCTTTGTTGCCCGAACTTCGACGGGAAACACGGAACCATCTTTTCGACGGTGACGCGTCTCGAAGGTCACTGGCTCACCGGCCATGACCGTCTTGAAGAACTCCGAAAGTTCGACGAGTGTCTGTATATTCGCGTCAACGTCAATCACATTCAGTGCCAGCAATTCCTCTTCCGTATATCCGGTCATCTTGGATGCCTGCGGGTTGACCTCCACCAAGTTTCCGTCAAGGTCGCTGACATAGATCGCGTCTGCGGCTTCATCAAACAGGACTTTCAAGTGGCGTTCTCGCTCGCGCAGCGCGCTCAGGGCTTCACGCCTGCCCAGCTCCGACCCGGCCCTAGCCGCGAATACTTCAAGCACGCGCGCGAACGAGGCGATGTCACCGCGAGGCTTGGTGTCCATGACCACCAGAATGCCCGTAACATTGCCTGCGGCATCCCTGGTGGGTGTGCCCATGTAGGCGTGAATCCCGTTCTCCTGAAGAAAGACGTCTCTTGGGAATCGCTGCTGGACATCGGCAGGATATATGCACGTCGTTTGATCAACTACGTTCTCACATGGTGTATCCTCAAGGGAATAGGTGAAGTTCTCCCCGAATTCTCCATCATTCCAGATGGCCACCGTCTCGACTTTTCTGTCCTCTCCAACCGTACCGACGAATGCATATTCCACGTGCAACAATTCGCCAAGACGGCAGGTTAGTTCGTTGAAGAACGCCTCGCCGGTAATCCCTGCCGTGCCGGCGTGAATGAGTTCAATGATTTCATCGGTGCGCCGGCGCTCCGAGATGTCCTCACCAATACCTTGGAAACCAGTCAACTCTTGGGAACTGGTAAACAGGGCTCGAATGGTCCAGCGCTCCCACCGATGTTCCCCGCCGGGTTCCGCAAATTTGAACTCTTTGGTAATGACCGGCGAATCCGCCCTCAGTTGAGCGGACTCATCCAGAAGGGTGCAGAGGTTTCGTTTCGGAAGAATCGATGGAAGGGGCGAACCCAAATAGGATTCAGAGGATCCGCCGAAATGATTGCAGTAAGCAGAATTTACAAAGGTAACTTTTCCATCAGCCGTCGTGCGGAACACGAACAAGGGCATATCCTCTGCAATATCCCGATACCGGTTCTCGCTCTGGATCAGTGCGAACCGGACCCGTTCGAAATAGTAGAGGACTGTGCCGATGGCGGTGGCCAGGGCCAAGAGCGAAGCGAGAAAGTATCCCCAGGGTTCAAACCATTCAACCGTGCTGAGGAAGGGAAAGTTGAATTTGTAAATCCCCCAGATAATCAGCGCCCAGCCGGCGAGGGGCGCGCCGATATCATAACGCTGCCGTGGAAAACGAAGAAAGACAACCCCTGTCCAAATGGATACCGCGCCAACGAAGTAAAATGCCGGTAACGAGATCCACACGAATGGCATGGCGCATAGTGTGGATACCGCGACCCACGCAATGCAGAGTATGCTACCCCAGATGACGATCCGCGAGACCGGCTTGCCGTCCCAAATGCAGGACCCCCAAAATAAGAATACGCTGAATAGGACGGTTGCAGATTGATTGGCAACCAGGAGCACCGGGTGAAATCCATCCACCTCGAGGGCGATACCGAAAACAAAGCGAAGACAATACAACGCCCAAGCGACGGTGCAAAGCTTCAAGGCCTTTTCGTTCTCCCTGAAATACAGATAGCCGTAAAGGAAGGTGAGAAGGCCGGCAGTTGCCAGGGTGGCGATGACGGAAATGAGGTTGGGGCTCATGCGTGCGCTACCTCGATTCGCCACGCGGGATTAGCAGCGATCTCGCTGGAGTGATTGGGTATTCCCGGGAACGCTCCACCCCTGGTTGTTAAGACGACAAGACCTATCGAAATCGCCTGATGGGCCGAACTCGCGTAATGCTCCCACATGGCAGTCCCCCCGGACAATAGACATCGATGCCGAATGGCTCAAGACCCCCATCGCCAACCGCTGTGATTCATAATCTTGTCCTCATATTACACATTAACAGGCGTTTCGTCTGCAACATTAGGGACTAGACTGAGGCGGGAAGTGCGGACGTCGCCGTCCCTTGGATGGCATGCAGCCAACAAAACATTCGTCGCAATTAGAAGAATAAGCGCGCCTGGAGCGATTCGAACGCTCGACCTACGGCTTAGAAGGCCGTTGCTCTATCCAACTGAGCTACAGGCGCGAAGAGGTCGCTAACCGGACGGGGTTCACGACTCGTCGTCGTTGAAAGCCCCGCCTGGCCAGGGATGATGCGGTATGTGCGGTAGTGTAGCGCGGAGCGGGAAGGCGTGGCAAGTCGCACCGTACGTAATGTATGCGTGTAGGCGGCGATTCAGTTCACTGAACTGGAGCGCGACGTTGGCCAACTAGTCCAGTACGGGCGAGGTTGGCCCCACGGGTGTTCCATCTCCGGTGAAACGGATAATCCCAGTATCGTCGGCGTAGTACATCTTGTACGCGGTACTCCCGGGAATTGTGGGAATTCCGGTGACCGTGTAAGAGGGTGGGTTGGTGGCCGTGCCGGGTGTTACGGCGATGGTGAAGATGTATCCCGTCTTCACGCCCGTAGCGAGCACGGTGTCGATGAACCCCTGGGTCGCGCCGGCGCCGTCAGGGTCGGATAGCTGCGGAAGGGTCCCATAGTCGCCTTCGCCGTTGCCGTCAAGGTCGACGAATCCCGCTTCCTTGAACCCAGCCTGGGCAGTGACGATCATCTTCATGGAACCAACGGCGTTGCCTTCACGAGCATTGATCAGCGCGCGCCGAAGTTGAGGGTAGGCGAGTGCGGTCAGAAGCATGATAATCTCCATGACGATCATCAACTCGACCATGGTGAACCCGTGTGTACGTTTCATAGCGCGACTCCCGTAATCCGACTTCGTGTTCCCATCCTAACCGCGTTCGCGCAACGGTTGCCTGAGCAGGACTCATGCCAGACCGGCGCGCATTCGCATAAGCACTTGTCAAATATGCCGCTTAGACTGTTTTCGTTCTAATGTTCAAAATCGGTGCAAGCCAATTTTAACCGACGTAAAAGTCCTCGCAGCGACAATTTTTGTCAATTCCGAATCGGGAGTGCAAGCCCGCCCCCCGGGTCGTTTCGCCATCAAGGATCCCTGAATACTGTATGGTATCGTGCCCATGACGGCAAATTGCGCACGCGCATCCATTGACGCTATAGTGCTTTTCCGATTCGGAAACGTTCGAGCGAGGGTGATCCGATCCTTGCGCGTCCAGATGATTCTCAGGGGGGAGTCCATGAACGCACCTGCGGCTAGATCTGTGTCATGAGTGGGCAAGCACCAACGGCCAATCAGCCTCAACCCAGTTGGTGGTGGCCGACCCTCTTTGCATCACTCGCGGGCGGCATGGCTTGGGGGATTCGGGGTCAGTACGGCCACGAAAGCGGCGCGATGATAGCCGGCTTGCTGGTGAGTGCTGTCCTGTTGCTTCTCATGGCTCGGCACCTCCCTCCCCTTCAAGCCGCCAAGGCAATCGCATGGACGACGGTCGCGATGGGATTCGGCGGCTCCATGACGTATGGGCAGACCATCGGCCTCACGCAAAACCCGCCCGTTCTGGGTAACTGGATAGCACTGACGTGGGGCATGATTGGTCTTGCCATCAAAGGCGGCCTATGGATCGGGTTCGCCGGATTGTTTCTGGGCATCGGGCTCGGCGGCGTGAAGTACCGGCCGCTTGAACTGCTCCTCCTCATGTTGGCTATGATCGGGGCCTACTTCGCCGGGGTATTCCTGCTAAACGCGCCGCATGACCCTGAGAACGGGCGGCTTCCGCTCGTTTACTTTTCCGCCCATTGGCGCTGGGAACCGGGGCCCGATCTAAAACCGCGCCCCGAATGTTGGGGCGGCTTGCTTTTCGCCCTTGGACTGGCCACCGGGTACGCGCGCTGGCGCCGTCAGGACCGGCTCGCGGGCCGATTGGCGCTCTGGGGTGTCCTTGGGGGCGCCCTCGGGTTTCCGTTAGGGCAAAGCCTTCAGGCCGTCCACGCGTGGAACGTTGAATCCTTTCGCGAAAGCGTATTTACGACGCTCGACCAGTACATGAACTGGTGGAACATGATGGAAACAACTTTCGGAGCCACCATGGGCGCCGTACTCGGGTTCGGCCTCTGGTGGAACCGCTCCATGATTCGGGCATCTGAAGATACCATCGAAGGTCGCTTCCCACCGGGTCTGGAGTGGCTCTTTCTGGCCGTACATGTGGTGTTACTAAGCACATCCGAATTGATCGGCAATGACCTGATCGAAACCTTGTATGATCCGGGTCTCTTCATGGGACTCATCCCGATCGTCGCCATCGCCGGCGGACGGTGGTATCCCTACATGCAGATTTTTCCCATTACTCTGATCCCTATCGCCGGCAAGACGGTACTTCAACTGGCGTATGGGCAGGAAACCGTGACGCCAGGGGTCGGATGGACCGTGTATTTCGTTGTGCCAATGCTCGTCGCGTTAGGATGTGCGATTTGGACAGGGGCAAGACACGAGAAATCCGAACCATCCGCCGCAGCACTCCGCGTCATTCTCCTGGTCAACGTCTGGGTCTATTTCCTCTTGAACTACGCCTTCTTCAACTTCCCCTGGCCTTGGGCGGAGTGGACGGGCCGCACGCCAAACGGAATCATTTTCACGCTCTGTGCCGTCGGTTTGACGTTACTGGCGAGCGTTTCTGGAGGTCGCGCACGTAAGGCTTCCGCGTGACGCAATCGTATTAGCTACCTATATCTCCAATCTCGACTGGAAAGAGGTTCGGCTCGCATGCGATCCGGCGAGCGCATTGAATTCCTTTTTGCAACCGAGCGGATTGGTACGCTATAATCCGGCGATTTTGTGCATGGGGGTTCAGTTGAACGAGAACTGCACACCGTAACCGTTTCTCCCCGCGCTCAACGGGGTATCGTGCTTGAGGGAACAGCACGGAAGGAGAAGATTCGAATGGCTAAGAAGAATGTCTATTTCTTTGGTGGCGGCAAAGCCGAGGGGCGCGCCGGCATGAAGGAACTGCTCGGCGGCAAGGGCGCCAACCTTGCCGAGATGTCGAGCCTGGGGATTCCGGTGCCCGCCGGGTTCACCATCACGACCGAGATGTGCACCGAGTATTACAACAACAAGGGCCGGCTTCCCAAGGAACTGACGAAGGAAGTCGAGAAGGCGCTCGCCCGTGTCGAAAAGGTCATGGGCAAGAAGTTCGACGATCCGAAGAACCCCCTGCTCATGTCGGTCCGCTCCGGCGCGCGCATGTCCATGCCGGGCATGATGGACACGGTGTTGAACATCGGCCTGTCGTCCAAGACCCTGCCGGGCCTCATCGCCAAGAGCGGCGATGCGCGGTTCGCCTACGACGCCTACCGCCGCCTCATCACGATGTACGCGGACGTGGTGATGGAGAAGGCCGCGGGCGTGGAAACGAAAGACGGCCACTCGGTCCGCGAACAACACGAACATGCCATGGACGCGTTGAAGAAGAAGCGCGGCGTGACGCTCGATCCCGAGTTGAGCGCGGAAGATTTGAAAGAACTCTGTGAAGAGTTCAAGGCGATCGTGAAGAAGACGCTGGGCAAGGAATTCCCCGATGATGCGAACGCCCAGCTCTGGGGCGGCATCAAGGCCGTGTTCCAGTCCTGGAACGGCAAACGCGCCATTTCCTACCGCCGCATCGAAGGCATCCCCCATGATTGGGGCACGGCCGTGAACGTGCAGGCGATGGTCTTCGGCAACATGGGCGAAACCTCGGCTACCGGTGTGGCGTTCACGCGCGACCCGGCTACCGGCGAGAACCAGTTCTACGGCGAATGGCTGATCAACGCGCAAGGTGAAGACGTCGTGGCCGGTACGCGCACGCCGTCCCCGCTGAACAAGGCTACGAAACGCGCCGAGTCGAAGAGCCAGAAGTCGCTCGAAGAAGTGAATCCAAAGGCGTATAAACAGCTCGACAAGATCCGTCTGAAGCTGGAAAGCCACTACAAGGATATGCAGGACATCGAATTCACCATCGAAGATGGTGTCCTTTGGATGCTCCAGACCCGTACCGGTAAACGCACGGGTACGGCCGCGATTCGCATGGCCGTCGAGATGGCCGAGAGCAAGCTCATCGACAAGACCAAAGCGATCATGCGCGTGAAGCCGGAGCAGTTGGATGAGCTGCTGCACCCCATGTTGGACCCGGCCGCGGAGAAGAAGGCGCAGGTCCTCGCGAGCGGTCTTCCGGCCGGCCCCGGCGGCGGCGTGGGCCAGATCGCGCTCAGCGCCGACACGGCGGAAGCCTGGTCGAAGCAGGGCAAGAAGGTCGTGCTCGTTCGCAATGAGACCTCGCCGGAAGACGTGCACGGGATGCACGTGGCCCAGGCGATTCTCACGGCGAAAGGCGGTATGACCAGCCACGCGGCGCTCGTCGCGCGCGGTTGGGGCAAGTGCTGCATCGTCGGCTGCGGCGCGCTGGCCATCAACTACAAAGAAAAGACCGTCACCTCCGGCGACACGGTGCTGAAGGAAGGCGACTGGATCAGCCTGAACGGCTCGGCCGGTAAGGTCTACGTGGGTCAGGTCGGCGTCCTTCCCGCGCAGCCCGAGCGCAACAACTGGTACAAAAAGCTCATGACGTGGGCGGACCAGGTGCGCCAGATCAACGTTCGCACCAACGCGGAACGCCCCGAAGACGCCGAGCAGGCGATCAAGTTCGGCGCCGAAGGGATCGGACTCGCCCGCACGGAGCACATGTTCTTCGAGCCGGAACGCATCGTGCACATGCGCGAGATGATTCTGGCGGAGAACGAAGACGTGCGCCGCAAGGCCGTCATGAAGCTTCTTCCCTATCAGAAGAAAGACTTCATCGGGATCCTCAAGGTCATGGCCGGCAAGCCGGTGACGATCCGCCTGCTGGACCCGCCGCTGCACGAGTTCGTCACGCTG
>CAZWDH010000012.1:12060-43533 GCA_964632865.1 uncultured Nitrospiraceae bacterium | reverse complement strand
GCCGCACGTGCTGCAGGAACCCGCCAATGATCTTCTTCATCACGTCCACTTCCAGCAGAAACGCATCGTGCCCGTAATCGGACTGGATGTTGCAGTACGTCACATCCTTCCGCTGACGCGTCAACGCATTCACAATCTCCTGCGACTGATACGGCGGATACAGCCAGTCCGAGGAGTACGACAACACCATCGTTTTGCCGCGCGTCTTGGCCATCGCGTTGTCCAGCGAGCCATATGGCGCGGCGACATCGTAATAATTGATCGCCTTCGTGATGTAGAGATAGCTGTTCGCATCGAACCGGTTTACGAACTGTTCGCCTTGGTAATCCAGGTACGTCTCCACGGAAAACTCGCTGCTGAAGTCATACCGGTACTCGCTCGTGCTACGTAAGGCGCGCCCGAACTTCATCCGCATGGACTCGTCCGACAGATACGTGATGTGCGCGAGCATCCGCGCGATGGACAAGCCCTGCACGGGTTGCTCGCCCGTTTCGTAGTAGTCGCCGTCGTGAAACGAGGGATCCGCCTGGATGGCATGCCGGCCCACCGCGTCGAATGCGATTCCCTGCGCGCTCAGCAGCGGCGCCGACGCGATCACGATGGCGGACTGCAGCATCTCCGGATACCGCGTCATCCATTCCAGCGTCTGCATGCCCCCCATGGAGCCACCCGCGACGCACAGCAATTTCGCAATGCCAAGATGCTCGATGAGCTGCCGTTGCGCGCGGACCATGTCGCCGATGGTGATGATGGGGAAGCTCAGCCCGTACGGCTTTCCCGTCGCCGGGTTAATGGACGAGGGCCCCGTTGAACCCTGGCAACCGCCAATCACGTTCGAGCAGATGATGAAGTACTTGTCGGTATCGAACCCTTTGCCGGGGCCAATCATGTTGTCCCACCAGCCGGGCTTGCGATCGGTCGTATTGTGAATGCCGGCGGCGTGGGCGTCACCGGAGAGGGCGTGCACGATCAGCACCGCGTTGGACTTGTCGGCGTTCAGGGAGCCATACGTTTCATAGGCCAGCGTAATCGGACCCAGGTCGCGCCCGCAGTCCAATTCCAGTCGGTTCGGCGGTTCCGCAAAGGTGTAGTGCTGCGTTTGGACGATGCCGACAGAACCTTCTTCAGCCATTTCACTAATCCCCGCTGACAAAAAAATCCGGCGCACGACTCACTGGCCGCGCGCCGGATAGAATACCGCTTATTTCGCTGCCGCCGCCAGCGCCTGGTCAAAATCGGCCAGGATGTCGTCGATGTCTTCCAGACCCACGGATATGCGTACCATGTTCGGTTCGACACCCGCGTCTTTCTGTTCTTCGGGCGCAAGCTGCTGGTGCGTGGTCGAAGATGGGTGAATCACGAGCGTCTTGGCGTCGAGCACGTTGGCCAGATGCGACGCAAGCTTGCAGCTTTCGATGAACTTCACACCCGCCTCGTGACCGCCCTTGATCCCGAAGGTCATGATGGCGCCCTGGCCGTTGGGCAGGTACTTCATGGCGCGCTGGTAGTCCTTATGGCTCTTGAGGCCGGGGTAGTTCACCCACTCGACGCCCTTGTGACCTTCCAGGAACTGCGCCACCTTCAACGCGTTCTCGCAGTGGCGTGGCGCGCGGAGGTGCAGGGTCTCCAATCCCTGGAGGAACATGAACGCGTTGAACGGAGACATGGCCGGGCCCATGTCCCGCAGCAGCGTGACCCGCGCCTTGATGATGTAGGAGATGTTGCCAATGGGCGCCAAGGCCTCGTAGAACTTGATGCCGTGATAGCTGTCGCACGGTTCCGTCAATTCCGGAAACTTGCCGTTGTTCCAGTCGAACTTGCCGCTGTCCACGATGACGCCACCGATGGAGGTGCCGTGACCGCCGATGATTTTCGTGGCGGAGTGGCAGACGACATCCGCGCCATGGTCGAAGGGGCGGAACATCAACGGCGAGGTGACCGTGTTGTCGACGATCAGGGGAATGCCGTGGTCGTGGGCGACCTTGGCAATCGCTTCGAAGTCCACCACGTCTCCCGCGGGATTGCCGATTGACTCCACGAACAGGAACCGGGTGTTGTCGTCGATCTTCGCGGCGAAATTCTTCGGGTCGCTGGCATCGACGAAGCGGCATTCAATACCGTAATCCTTGAACGTATGATGGAACAGATTGTAGGTTCCGCCGTACAGCGTCTGGGACGACACGAAGTTCTGGCCCGTCTTGCAGATGTTCATGCACGCCAAGGTGATCGCCGCGGAACCCGATGCGAGGCCCAACGCGCCAACGCCGCCTTCCAACGCCGTCATGCGCTTCTCGAACACATCAACCGTCGGATTCATGATCCGCGAATAAATGTTGCCGAACTCTTCCAGCCCGAATAGACGGGCGGCGTGGGCCGCGTCATTGAATACATACGATGTCGTCTGATAAATCGGCACGGCGCGCGCGTTCGTCGTCGGGTCGGGTTCTTGCCCCCCGTGCAGCGCCAACGTTCCCAGTTTATAGCTGTTCTCCGCCATGTAGCGTTCTCTCCCTTTCCTCGCTTATCCCTCAAACAGGGGGGTTGACAGATACCGTTCGCCCGAATCGGGCAACACCACCACGATTGTCTTTCCGTCGAATTCGTCCATGGCCGCCAATCGAAGGGCTACAGCCGCTGCTGCGCCGCAACTGATGCCGCAGATCAGTCCTTCTTCACGGGCAAGCCTGCGCGCGATATCAAATGCTTCCTCGTTCGACACCTGCTCCACACGGTCCACCAGGCTCATGTCCAATACGTTCGGTTTGAATCCGGCGCCGATGCCTTGAATCTTGTGCGGTCCGGGCGAGCCTCCCGACAATACCGCAGAGGCCTCCGGCTCGACCGCCACGCTGGTGATGGCTTTGCCTTGCTCCTGCTTGATATAGCGGCTGACGCCCGTGATGGTGCCGCCGGTGCCCACACCCGCTACCAGCACGTCAATGCCGCCATCCGTGTCGTTCCAAATCTCCGGTCCGGTGGTTTTGAAGTGGATCTCCGGGTTTGCCGGATTGTTGAACTGCTGCGGCAGGAAGTACTCCGGATGCTCGAGGAGTATCTCTTCCGCCTGCGCGATAGCGCCGGGCATACCCTTGTCGCCCGGAGTCAAGACCAATTGCGCCCCGAAGGCCTTCAACATCTGCCGGCGTTCCAGGCTCATAGTTTCCGGCATCGTCAGAAGCAGCTTGTATCCCCGCGCGGCCGCGACAAAGGCCAACGCAATCCCGGTATTGCCGGACGTTGGTTCCACAATGGTACCGCCGGGCTTCAACGTACCGCGCTGCTCGGCGTCCCAAATCATGGCGGCGCCAATACGGCACTTCACCGAATAGGCCGGGTTGCGCCCTTCGACCTTGCCGTAGACTTTTGCCTTCAAACCGGAGGCCAGGTTATGCAAATTCACCAGCGGTGTGTTGCCGATGCTGAAACTCGCGTCTTCAAATACTCGCATGTTAGAACTCCCTCTATAGTCCCGTGGCAACAGTACACTGCGCAGCGGCACTCGACGCACTACACGACACCAAGACTTGCGTGGGGATGGTCGAATGGATGGTATCATCCCGCTGGCGGTCAGTCAACCGGGCACCCGGTTCGTAAGTTCATGTGGCTTCACGTGATTTGCATTATTGTTTCAAAACATTATCATATTTTCAATGTTTGAGAAACTACGCACCCACCATCCTCTATTCCAGGTCGATTCACGTGGGGTCCAGTCGTGTGAACGGCAATCCCGTATTGCTTTTGGCAAAGTGGATTGGCCCTGCTATACTTTGGGTGCATGCAACTGAGTAATCCCAAATCCGTCCGGCGCAGGATCTTGACGATCCTGTACGAGCGTTATCTCGCCGATCCGTTGGAAATGCTTGCGCCTGAGGACGTTCTCGAGGATGGCACCGTCCACCGCAACGATCTGCTCGCGAATATTCACTACCTGAGCGATCGGGGGCTCGTGGAACTCATGATTGGATACAATCCTCCCATGTTCGCGGCCGCCCGAATCACGGCGGACGGGATGGATTTGGTGGAGAATCGATTCGAGTTTAACCTTCGCTTTCCCCCGGCGCTCGGCGAATTGGAGGAGACGATGGCGGGGGTTCCCTTGCTCATGGAGCGCCTGGTCGCGGAGGCGGATTTTTCCTCGCTCGATGGGGAAAGGCGGAAGTGTCTTCTCCGGGATGTTGAGTATCTTCGCGACGAACTGGCTCGGCCGGTGGAACGTTGGCGCCGCGATGTCATCGAAACAGTATGCGGATGGATCGACGATCACTTCAAGAACACCGATGAAGTACTACCCTCAATGACCGAATTACGCGAGGCGATCTGGGCGGAAAAATGACGCATGGTATCGATTCGCCGCGCGGGACGACCGTAACGCGGCTTAGTTCGAGTTTGGGCTAAGGAGTTTGTAGTGTCTCCAAAACTTACTGCAACGCCTGCTGAAGGCGCGAAGGCACCGGCAATTGACTTGAAGTCGCAGGCCGGGAAGAAGGTGAAGCTATCCGATTTCTCCGGGAAACCGGTCGTGGTGTACTTCTACCCGAAGGACGACACCCCGGGTTGCACGGTGGAAGCGAAAGGCTTTCAGGCTGCCCTGCCGAAGTTCGCAAAGGCTGGGGCCGAAGTGCTTGGGATTAGTCCCGACGGGGTTGAATCCCACTGCAAGTTTGCCGAGAAATATGGCCTCGGATTCACGCTGCTGGCCGACGAGGACCACAAGGTCGCGGAGAAGTACGGGGTGTGGGTCGAGAAGAACATGTACGGCAAGAAGTACTGGGGTGTACAACGCGCGACGTTCTTGATTGATCCCGAGGGCAAAATCGCGAAAGTCTGGCCCAAAGTGAAACCTGACGGTCATGCCGACGAGGTATTGGCCGCTATCGAAGAGCTATAGTCGCGCCGCCCGCGGAAAGCTCAAAAGTTTTCCTGTGACGGGCGGAGCGCGTGTTTGGCTTGATCTGCTTCAACGTAGACGAGGTGTCGAATGAAGACTGTTCTTACGGTTGTCGGGGTTACGCTCGGCGTGGTCATCGTCGCCGTTGCCGCTGTCTACGGATGGATGCTGGTTTCCACGCCGCCGCCGTCCGACAAGCTGCCCACACCGCCTCCAAAGACCGCGCGTAGCGTTCCGTCCGTCCGACCCGCGGCGACGCCGCCGGCACAGGGTTCAGCTTCCCAACCCGAGGGGCGTGTCAGTCAAACGCCCAACGCGCTTGCACCGCCGTCTTCGAGAAATCTCGTACACCCTGCTGCGCCCCCCCCGACGCAGGTTGCCGATACGCAAACCGGCGTCCCCGCGCAAACACCGGTATCGGAATCGCTACCCCCCGTCACACCGGAAAGCGAAGCGTCGCCTGGGGAAAGCGCGGTCATGCCGGACACGATGGAAGCGAAGTTGAACGCATTGCAATTGGGACTCACCGACGACGAGGTAAGCGCCATCATGGGGGCGGAGGGGACGCCCGCCGACGATGTCGTTGAATACATGCCCCAAGGCTGGTACGCCCTGCGCTGGAGCGAAGCCGATGGCGCGTCAATCACCGCGACCTTCAACGAGTACAACACGCTCGTCCATCTTGCCCCGTTCAAGGTTCCGGGCGCGTTTGAATGGATGAACGCCAACGTGCCTTTTTCGATCGTCACCTGGCTAAACGACAATCTCGAAAACAACAACTTGCCGGTGCGCGTCCCCGCGGTCCGGGTGGGGGCGCTTAGCCAGACCCAGTTTCAGTTTCAGGCGGGGCTTGTGACGCAGGATGGCCAAGTCGCGGGCAGCATTGCAGGCAACTACTACCTCGGCGACGGCCAGACGACTTACGTGCCTAACGACCCGCAACCCTACGTGCGCGCTATGGAAGGTTCGTACCAGTTCTACGCCCCCAACGGCGCCCAGGTCGCCGACACCTTCGGCGTCACCGAGTATTGAGGGGCCTGAGAAGAAAGATGAAAACTGTCCCCATTTCTCCCCGGATTCAAAACACGTCGTAGGCGGTGTTGTGCGCTTCCCAGTCGATGATGGATGTTTCGAAAACCGGACCGTCTAGACAGACGCGCACCATCTTTTCGCCTTCGAGGGCGCGCTTCGATTCGACGACGCAACCGAGGCAGGCGCCGTCGCCGCAGGCCATCTGCGCTTCGAGCGAAACGAGGCAATCCGCGCCCGCTTTGGTTGCCACAGCGGAGGTCGTTTCCATCATGATCATGGGACCGCACGCGTACACCCGCGTCCCGGGACCGGGGGAGAGGCGCGCCAGCATATCGGCGGCGTAAGCTTTTTCACCGGCGGAGCCGTCGTCGGTGGCGATGTGGACTTTGCACCCCAGCGCGCGAAAATCGTCTTCACAGAGCACGAGATGTTTCGTTCGCGCGGCGAGAATGACTTCCGGCGTAACGCCGCACTCTTTGACGAGGGTTTCGGCGAGTCCCGGAAACGTGGCCACGCCGATACCGCCCGCCACGATGATGTGCCGTTCAAATGAGGTATCAAGTGGAAAACCGTTCCCCAGCGGTCCCTGCACGGCGATTATGCCCCCGGGCCGCATCTTCGCCATCAAAGCTGTGCCTTCGCCCTCGACTTTGTAGAGCACCGAGATCCGGTCCTCATAGATCCGTTCAAAGCACATGGGCCGTCGGAGAAAGGGGTAGAGACCCTCGGAAACCGCGAGCATGCAGAACTGCCCCGTCTTCGCTTCCCCGGCCAGTTCGGGGGAATGAATGACCATCCGGAACTGCTCCGGCGCGACTTCGTAGTTCTCCAGAATTTCACAATCGACCAGATACCGCATGATGCTTTGCTGCTCCAGAATTCGCCCGATTCAACATCGGGCAAGAACAAGTTGAGGTGAATCGGGAACGATGACCCGCTAGCGCCGGCTCCGGTCTAAAGCCAACTGGCTCCGCAGGCTGTTCAGACTCAGACGCACGCGCTCCGCAAGCACCTCGCCGATGCCGTCCACCTCGCAGAGTTCCTCTTTCGGCGCCCGCATGATTGCTTGCAACGACCCGAACTTGACGACCAGGTTTTCAATGATCTGCGGCGTCAGCCGGTGCGTCTGCGTCAGGATGCGATAGCCTCGGGGAGACAGGTACGTGTCGATACTTTTGAGGTTCGGTCCGTAGCCCAACGCCTGGCTTATGCTGCCCAGGTTGAGCAGTTCCTGCTGGGTCAATTCGTCGATCTTCTGTTGCACCTGATCGTAGGTAACCCCGGCCTTCTCGCGATAGTAGTCTTTCGCGACCAGTTCGGCTTGCTCGATGGGGATCACCAGTTCCTTCAACTGCATGGCGATGAGCCGGCCTTCCGTTCCGAGTTCAAGGATGTAGGGCTCGATTTCCTTGGCGATTCGCACGACCATTTCGCAACGCTGGATCGCCTTGCATACGTCGAAGATGGTGACCACGTCTTCAAACTCGCGCGTGCTCAGATCCGTTGTTGCCTGATCCAGCACGTGAATGTATTTCTCCAGCGTGTTGATGGCCTGCATGGCCTTGTTCAACAATGTGGGAATCGTGTCGAGAACGTGCTTCACGTCCTGCACGTACAAGGTAACGCTGGAGCGGCGTTCGGATACCGCCACCACAATCGCGCTGGATTGCTTCGCGATGCGCTCCGCGGCGCGATGGCGCGTTCCCGTTTCGTCGGTCGAAATCGAACTGTCGGGTTTAAGGAACCGGTTGGCGTAGGCGATGGTGCTCGCGTCTTCGTTGAGGATGATGGCGCCATCCATCTTCGCAAGCTCGTAGAGGAGTTGGGGCGTGTACTCGGCGTTAATCGCCACGCCCGCTTCCGAGAGATCGGCAAGACGTTTCGGATCCCCGATGCATATCAAGGCGCCGTTCCCGCTCTGCAGGATCGCCGAAATGGCCTCCCGGAGCTGAGTTCCCGGTGAAACAAGGGTCAATGCATCCCGCAACGCCGCCTTACCTGTCTTCTTCTTTTTCTTCGCCATGTCCTGCCAATCCCGTCAAACCAATCTGAAAAACTGCCCTCGCCTGCTTATCTGCGGTCCAGCGCAACGTCGATCGCGGAGGAAACCCCGGTAACGGGTACGATCTCCACGGGCACGTCACGGACGTCCGCCGCACAACTCTTGGGTAGGATACACTTTATGAACCCAAACTTCGAGGCTTCCGCTACACGGCTCCGCGCCATGTCGACCGCGCGCACCTCGCCGGCCAGTCCGATCTCGCCAAACACCGCCACGTCGGAGGGTATTGGCGCTTCCAGTAAGCTGGACGCCAACGCGACAGCGACCGCGAGATCGATGGCGGGTTCCTCCAGCCGCACACCGCCGGCGACGTTCACGTAGACCTCTTTGTCGGAGATGTGGACGCCCGCCCGCTTTTCGAGCACGGCAAGAATCAACGCCACGCGATTCGGGTTGACGCCGGCGACGGTTCTGCGCGGGGAGGCCAGCGGCGTGTCGCCCACGAGGGCCTGCACCTCCACCAATAACGGCCGCGTCCCTTCGATGCTGGGGATGACCACCGATCCGCTCACGCCGCGCGGACGCTCGTTCAGGAACAGCGCGCTGGGGTTGGGCACTTCCTGCAACCCCGCCTCGGTCATCTCGAATACACCGATCTCGTTGGTCGACCCGAATCGGTTCTTCACGGAACGAAGGATGCGTAGCGCCTGCTTGCCTTCGCCTTCGAAGTACAGCACCGTATCAACGAGATGCTCCAGCAGACGCGGTCCCGCGATGGACCCTTCCTTGGTCACGTGACCCACGAGAAACACCGGCACGTTCTGACCCTTGGCGATACGGAGAAACTCGTTAGAGCAGTCGCGCACCTGCCCTATGCTGCCCGGCACCGCGGCAAGGTCAGGCGTATACATGGATTGGATCGAGTCGACAACCACCGCGGAAAACCCGCCCTTCTTGATCTCCTTCCGGACCGCATCGACGGAGGTCTCGGTGAAAATCATGAGATTGTCGCTCAGCGTGCCCAGACGTCCCGCGCGCATCCGGGTCTGATCGAAGGATTCTTCGCCGGACACGTACAGCACCGGGCCGACCCGCTCGGCAACGGTGTGGGAAACCTGGAGCATGAGCGTCGACTTGCCGATGCCCGGGTCGCCGCCGATGAGCGTCAGCGACCCAGGGACGATTCCGCCTCCGAGCACACGGTCGCATTCGATGATGCCCGTTGGTATGCGTTCCGCGGGCGGTTGCGAACGGTCGGTGATGGGTATGGGCTCCGCGCCGTCCTTGATAGCGGGCCGCACGTGGGCGCCCGTCTCGATCACCTGCTCTTCGACGATGGAGTTCCACTCGCCGCAGGTCTCGCAGCGTCCCGCCCAACGGACGGACACCGCCCCGCAGCTCTGGCATACGTAGGTCGTCTTGGTCTTCGCCATGGAAACTCCTGAGAAGTCGCGCCGAAGTCGTGTTCCGAGGATACCAGATTGTGACGGCACGTGGGAATGAACATGAGCAAACCAAGTGAAGTCTGGCATTGTGGTGCAGGCTTCCAGCCTGCCTCCGTTCGCAAGCTGATAGCCTGCACCACAACGGGCATCCGAAATGAAGCAGAAGGGGCCGGGGTGGAGATGATCGGCCCCGGATTCGTATAGTAGTCTCCGCAGTTTCAACCTCAGGGAGATGTATCATGAGAAGCGCAGCAGCTTTGGGCTTGGTGTTGGTAATGGGATTCGCGTTCGCGCCGGTCATTCACGCGGAAGAGGAATGGGTCGACCTGTTCAATGGGAAGGACCTGGAGAATTGGGAAGTCAAAGGCGGCGCCGCGACCTACCACATCGAAGGCGACGCCATCGTCGGCGTGTCCGCGCCCAATACGGAGAACACCTTCCTCTGCACCAAGAAACACTACAGCGACTTTATCCTGGAGTTCGAAGCGCTGGCGAGCCCGACGATGAACTCTGGTTGCCAGGTTCGCAGCAACAGCCTCCCCGATTACAAGGACGGCCGCGTACATGGCTACCAGATCGAAATGGAAGACGAGAACAATCCGCGCAAATGGCCCGGCGGCATCTACGACGAGGGCCGCCGCGGCTGGCTGTATCCCACCAAAGAAAACGAAGACCTCGCGGCCAAGTTCTCCGAGCAGGGGAAAACGGTCTGGAAGAACGGCGAGTGGAACCACTACAAGGTCGAAGCCATCGGCGACAGCATCAAGACCTGGGTGAATGGCGAACTCCGCGCCGACCTCACGGACGATATGACCCCGTCCGGCTTCATCGCACTCCAGGTCCACGGGGTCGGCGACAAGACCGAACCCATGCAGGTCAAATGGCGGAACATCCGGATCAAGGAAGTGAAGAGCGAAGGGTAGATTTGCGCCCGCAGCCGTAGACTAGAGAGGGCAGGTATGCGTACCTGCCCTCTTTCAATTCTATGAAACGTGGTAGCCGCTTGGCGGATTGTGCTTCATGCCCACGCCGCTATCTCCGCCGTCATCCCCGAAGGCGGCAACCCACCTTCAGTGCGTGATTTTCCCATCGAAAATGATCATGCGGAACGTACAAGTTTAGCTCTGGACGCCTCGAAAGCGGCGTTTGGAGCAAACCCGTTCGCATTTCAGTCGTAGTGAGGGAAATACTCCGGCCGGTCGTGGCGTAGCGAATCTGACGGACGGCCTGTCAAACGCTGTGAGAACCAATACACGGCGCGTCCCGCATACCCGATGGCGGTGTTAACCGCGAACGCCGTAAATAACACATATGCCAAGCCCGGGTACGAGTGCGCCACGGCCAGCGACCACGTCGCATCCGCGAACTGCCCGAGCGTGAGGGTTCCAGGTTCTGCTTCGATCGTGATCGATAGTACCAGGAAGGGCACAGAGCTGCAGGCTCCCAGCAGAATCCATGCGATGGTCGCGTACGAGAGATTTCGTTTGCTCCGCGGCGGGCGATCGCACCACCACAACCACGCAACGGATTGCGCCACGATCGCAAACCCTGCAAGGCCCATGAATACGCCCGCGGAAGGCCCTGATGTTCCAAAAGGCCCCGTAGAGATTCCAACAGTCGGCACCAGGCAGGACACGATTAAGGCGCCCCCTAGACACTGGATGATTCGCCCCAGTGGCCAGCGAATGAACCAGGGGCGTTGACCCTGAGCGACTTGTCGTTGCCAGCGGAGCACGATGAACCACATGAAACCAGCCAGCGACGCAATCAAGATGACGTTGTACACGGTCCAAATCAGACCCACGTAGGGTTCGAGCGCGCCGACGCTGTTAAAGGAAACCAGCAGCGCAGCCAAGCCAGCGACGTTCAACGCGCGCGCCGCGGCGTAGCAGCCAAGACCGACCACAGCGATCGCCGCAAGCCTACGGCCCAAACTCACCGTGGCTTCCTGCACGTGCGCATGCTGCAACAGTTCCTTCACGATCGCCGGATTCCCGAAGTGTTCGCGCACGAGGAGGAACGCGTCCTCCTCCGTGACGGGATCCTTCCCGTGGAGGTAACCGGTGAACCGGTCCTCCACGTGGGACATCAGTTCTTCCTGAATCTCGGGATCGATCTCCTCCGCCACGGTGATCTGCCGGCACAACGCGCGCAGCCGTTCCTGCATCTCCGAACTCGGTCTCTTATCCATGGGTGTCCTCCGCGAGCCGCAGCATCATGTTGTGCAGCGTACTCCAACGTTCCGCGCCCTCCGCCAGGGCTTCGCGGCCTTTGGCGGTGACGTAGTAATACTTCCGGCGGCGGCCTACCTCGGACTCCTGCCACTGCGACCGGACGAGACCTTCCTTCTCCAGCTTGTGAAGAACCGGATACATGGTCCCTTCCTGCCACACGAAGAGGCCGTCGGCCTCCTGATTGACCTCCTTGATGATCTCGTACCCGTAGCTGGCCTTCTTGGCGAGGACGGTCAACACGAGAATGCGCGTGCTCGCGCCCAGCAGTTCCTTGTCGAAGTTCATGGTATCGGCTCCTCTACCTAGAAGTACTATACCAAGAACTGCAAGGGGTGTCAAGGGCCCTCGCGGGACACGAGTTGCGCTGATGAGCGGTGGTCTTCAGTAGGCATGTTATACTGAGGGCAGTTGCAAGGATGAACTCTGGTCTCGAAAGCAAAGGAGGGCACCACCATGCGCGTTGGAAACCGACTCCCGAAGCTGGCAGCAGACGGAATGACGATGTCGTTCCTGCGATACCTTCTCCTCCTGTTCAATTACTTCCTCCGAATTTTCTTAGATCGCGAGCACAATTACTAGGACTCGTCCGAGTCAATGCGGGACCACCGTGGCTGGGTTCAGGCGCCGGGCGATTCTTTGCTGGAGCGCCTGGCCTGGCGCACGGACCCCCTGCGCGTCGCCGTGCAATGGCTTGCGCTGGGGATCGTGGTCGTTGCGGCGTTCTCGTCGTCACTTTGGGCAATTGGCGCCGGGGTCGCCGTCTTTGTGCTGATGGGACTCGGAATCCACTCCAAACGGCGTGCGGAAAGATCGGTCTTCGATGAACTTCCCCGTTTGTCAGCCGGCTCACGTGAAGACGCCCCCGATCATCCAACGTCGGGAGTCACCATCTTCTCTCCCGCGCGTGACGAAGAGAATGAAATCGAGATCGCATTGCGCTCACTCTGCTCCTTGGACTATCCGCGCTTTGAGGTAATCGCGATCAACGATCATTCCGGCGACGCCACCCCCGCGATTATGAATCAGCTCGACAGCCAATTCCCGTGTCTCCGGGTGTTGCACAACCCGGGACCGGAAGAGGGCTGGACCGGTAAGGCAAACGCCATCTGGAAGGCTTTGTCCCTCGCAAACCTCGAGCACGAATGGTTCCTGTTCACCGACGCTGATGTCATCTTTCATCCGGAGGCCTTGACGCGCACCGTGGCATACGCGGAATCGGAGCACTTGGATTTATTAACCTGCTTGCCACTCTTGACCAGCGGGAGCATCTGGGAGGAGGCAACGCTGCCGCCCATCTGGCGAAGCATGATTTGCGGCGTTCCGGGCGCGCGATTAAATGACGCGGATTCGTATCCCGTCGGCATGGGGGCGTTTCTTCTGATTCGCCGTGCGACTTACGAGAAGTCCGGCGGTCATTCCGTGTATCCCGATCAGCATATGGAAGACATCGTTCTTGCGGGACTCGTCAAAGAGCATGGGGGAAAGGTAGGTCTTGCCTGGACACCCGACTTGCTTCGGATTCGCCTCTACTCCGGATTGAGCCATCTCAACGCCGCCATCGCGAACAAGCTTCGCGTGCTTGGCAACGATCGCCTGTCGCGTCCCTTGTCGGAGGCAAGCCAGCGCGCGTTGCCGCTATTGCTACCCGTACCGCTGTGCATTATCGCCGTGTGGCGTCAGGTCTGGCAGTCGGAAATAAATTGGTGGTTGACCATTTACGCGGTCGCGGGATTCCTGGTGTATTTTGAGAACGTTCGGGCCTATCGGCAGGCGTGCAAGACCAGCCAAACGCGGTGGTGGATTCCCTGGATTCATCCGCTCGGTGGACTTGTCCGATTTTGGATCTCGATTCGCACGGTTATCGCGATAATGAGGGACGCGGAATCCCAATGGCGCGGCAGGAAAACCCTGATCCGAAAGCGGACCTAACCAGACGAATTGCGCCGCAGTATCTCTACGTTCCGCCGCATCCCGCGGTGCTTCGCGCGAAGGATGGGAGTCCCGGAGAACTTTTCCCGAAAGGCGGCCTCATCCATTTCGGAAATCCAATCCGGGTCGAGATTCGCATGACCGGGGCGCGGATGAAAGTCGGCCTCATCTGTCTCGCTTACTTTGCGATTCCACGGGCACACGTCCTGGCAGATATCGCAACCGAAGACCCAATCGTCGAAGTTCGGCTTCAAATCCTCCGGAATCTCCCCGCGATTCTCGATGGTCTGGTAGGAAATGCAGCGACCCGAATCGACGACGCCCGGTTCCACAATCGCATCGGTTGGGCACGCGTCGATACAGGCGCGGCAACTGCCGCATTGATCCGGCACCGGTGAATCCGGCTCCAGTTCCACCGTTGTAAGAATCGTGGCGAGAAAGAACCAGGACCCCAGATCGCGGCGTAACACGAGACTGTTCTTGCCAATCCAGCCAATGCCCGCACGCGCGGCCCACGCGCGCTCCAGCACCGGACCGCTGTCGATGCTGCAGTAGGTCTGCGCGCCATCCTCGATCGCCTCGATGAACCGTGCCAACCGGCGCAACGGTTTCAACAAGACGCGGTGATAATCGCGTCCCCACGCGTACCGCGCGACTTTTCCGGCGCCCTGTTCCGCGTCCGGACGCGGCGCATAGTAGTTCCGCGCGACCACGACCACGGATTTCGCGCCCGGCAACTTCTTCTGCACGTCCTGCCGAATGTCGCGGGTCCGCTCCATCCAGTCCATGTCTGCGTGATAGCCCTTGCGAAGCCACTCGCCGAGACGGTCTTCGGGATCGATCGGCCCTGCAGTAGCGATACCGCAGGCATCGAAGCGCTCTTCGCGCGCGCGTTGTCGGACGCGGATCGTGTTTTCGGAGGTCATATCCGTCGTCTCGTCAAAATTTGAGAGGGAAGTGCCATTGTCGCCTTCCGCATCACGGATTATCCGCAATACGCCTGCGGATATCACCGCGTGGGATTAGAGGGAGAATTGCTCCCGGAGTCCCCGTTACCGCTCGAGTCAAGGTATCCGCTTGCATTTGGAAAGCCTTCCTTGGCCATTTGAAGATATGCGAAAAGGTCTCCCGCATCGCCGTGTACCACGTGCTTTATCACTTTGGCGAAGGGGGAAGTTAGAGCCTCGATTTCGTTTGCCCTGATCGTGAGAGAAGGTCCATTGCCGTCGCTTTCATGCCACTGGGCGTCTGCGTGTTTTCGTATCAATTCGCCAATAAATGCCCCTACGGGCTTCACGAAGTACCAGTAGAAATCGTCCCGCGCGAACGCTTTCTTTATACGCTCTTGCTTAACATAGTTGTCGATAAATTCGGCGCTCTCGTCAAAACGGTTCAAGTCAAGTTGTACTCGGAACTTTTTCTCGAACGTTCGGACGCACTCCTCGGCAAGGAATGGAATCTCCTCACATTTCGTCATGGCGATTTCCCGCTCGGCCTGCTTGACACTCTGGCGGAGTCTCCAAAATCCGAATATCGCGAACGCGACAATCGCCAGTCCGATGCCAAGTCCGATCTGTAGAATCATCCAGCTTCTCCGTTGCTGAATCGCTTATAGGGCGTTCCACGTTGTCCGATGGACCAATAGACGATCAAGCGTGGTACACGGCCAATACAAGGCGCCCATAACCGAAATGTCTTCTTTCACCCTGCCCGAAGGAGCTTTGTACGCATCGCACAAATACTTAGGGCACCATACCTTCCTCCAATCGTCTCCACCATAGTTGAGCACATGGTACTCCCCCGCGACGCTGAGTGGAATGTACGTGATGAAATACACCAATACGAGAAAGGAGGTTACCTTCGGCCATTTCTTGAATCCAATGAAAGACCCCAGAAACGGGGCGAGAAATAGCAAGGGGAGAAGGACGCTCGTGAGGAGGTCTACTAACGTATCCATTGCCGCTCTCCCGGATCAGGCTCTGGATCGCAGGAATCTCGACTCCTGCGGTGGCTAGATCGAATTAGACGAGTTTCGTTTTCGCTTCCGTTTTGCCGGGGTTCAAATGCGCTTACCGCAGGTTCACTCGCGCACCGTACAACTCGATCATGCGGCGGTTCCACTCGTCGCCGCCGGGCAGGTTTGCGGTCTTGAACACGGGCGGCTCGGCGCCGCTTTCCGCGAACCGGCGCGACACGCCATAGACGATCTGCTCCACGATCGCGATGCCTACGAGGCTCGATGTAGGACCCGTCATGAGATCGGTCCCGGGAATCGGCAGCGCGGCATCTCCAGGACCGCCGCAATTATCGATGACCACGTCGCAGATCTCGTAGAGTTTCTTGTCCTGACCCGCGCCGTATTTCGCGGCCCTCGACTGCTCCAACGAGGTAATCGCGACCGTCTTGATCCCGCGTCCCTTCGCGATGAGGGCCATCTCCACCGGCACGGCGTTTTTGCCGCTCGTGGAGACGATGGTCAACACCTCACCGGCGCGGATGTCCTGCTTGTCGAGCACGACCTTGGCGAGCCCCGGCAGGCGTTCGAGGTCGGTGCTGGTGATGGGGCCCTCGTGTTGCATGAGCGCGGGAAAGAGGATGGCGTTCACGGGCACCAATCCGCCCGCGCGGTAATACACTTCCTCGCCGATGAAATGGGAGTGCCCCGTGCCAAAAATGTGCCAGACGCCGCCGTCCAAAAGGCTCTCGGCCACCAGATTGGTCGCGGCATCTATCGTTTCGGCCTGCGTTTGTTGAACTTGTTCCAGAATCTTGCGTGCGACTGAAAAGAATTCGAGCATGATGGTCAATACCTCCGAGGAGATAGTATACCGAACGGCGCGCGGTTTTGTTAGCATTCGCCTTACACCGATGCGGCCGGATGCAATGGAGGGCACTAAATGCCGGGGAATCGTCGTAGTTTCTTCAAGCGCATGCTGGGCTTGTTTGGCGGGGGCGGCTTGCTCTCGGTCCCAACATCGGTCGCAGACCATCCCGGCGGGACGGTAGGGGAACATGTGGCGCCGGATCCCGCAGCGGCACACGCGCTGCGCGATGGTCAAAGCACTGATGTCCATACCGATCTGACTTTCGATCTGGTCATCGCCGGCGGAGGCATCGCCGGAACCACGGCCGCCATCAGCGCGGCGCGCAACGGCGTGAAGGTTGCCCTGGTGCACGAGCGTTCCATGCTCGGCGGCAACTCGTCCAGCGAGGTAAAACTCGTGCCCGAGAACATTGCGGGACATCGCGCGTGGGTGAAAGAAATGGGCATCCATGACGAGTTCCACACCGAGGAACGCGTGCGCGACCATCAGGTGGGCCGCGAAGGTCTGATGAACTGTCATTGGGACCTCGTCCTCTATGAGAAGGTCATCCTGGAACCCAACATCACGCTGTTCCTCAATACCCACATGCACCGTGTAACCATGCGCGACGCGAAACGCATCGATTCCATCTACTGCATCCAACTGGGTTCGGAGCGAACCTTCATGCTTCGCGCGCCGCTTTTCCTCGATGCCACCGGTGATGGTGTTCTGGCCCATCGTGCCGGAGCCGAATGCCGTTGGGGTCGCGAAGCGCGGTCGGAGTACGGCGAAGAGGCCGCGCCGGATACGCCCGATGAGAACAAGATGGGTAGCACGCTTTTCTTTCGCGCCGTGGATACCGGACGTCCGGTACCGTTCGCGCGACCCGAGTGGGCGGCGGAGTTTCCCACGGAAGACGATCTGTACAAGCGCGGTCATTCCCACGTCGAAGGCGGGTATTGGTGGATCGAAGTCGGTACGCCCTACCACCAGATCCACGATAACAACGCCATCACCCACGAGGCGCTGCGGCAACTGCTGGGAGTATGGGACCACATCAAGAACCGCGGCGACCACGGCGCCGAGAACTACGGACTGGAGTTTGTGGGGTGGTGGCCGTACAAGCGCGAGTGCCGCCGGATCATGGGCGATTACGTTATTTCGCAGCAACACCTCCAAGACCCGAAACCCCTTGACGACGCGGTCGCGTACGGCGCCTGGAGCATCGATATTCACACGCAAGGCGGTGTGCTCGCGCGGGATCAGATTCCCTGCCCGCCGCTGCGGAGCGACGAGTATTGGGACGAAGTCAGCACCTACCCCTACGGCATTCCGCTCCGCGCGCTCTATTCGAAGAACGTGGAAAACCTCATGATGGCGGGACGGCCAATCAGTTGTTCTTACGTCGGGTTCTCATCGTCACGCGTGCTTTCGACCGGTTGCATCGTCGGCCAGGCCGCGGGCGTTGCGGCGTCGATCTGCACAAAGAAGGGAGCAACTCCGCGTGACGTGGCGCAACGTCACGCGCGCGAAGTGCAGCAACTCCTCCTTACGCAAGACGGCCACATTCCCGGAGTCGTGAACGAAGATCCCAACGACCTCGCCCGGCAGGCAAAGGTTACTGCAAGCAACAGCGCGGCACTGCACTTTCCCGAAGGGGTCGAACCTTTCGATCTTTCCGTTCCCCACGCGCAGATCTTCCCGGTTTCCGGCGATCGTGTGGATGGAATTGCGTTGTTCCTTCAGTCAGAACTCGATGCGGATACTGAAGTCTCGCTCACGCTGCGAGAAGCCCCGCACGTGTGGGATTTTCGATCGACCGTAGACCTGGCGAGCGCGACTGCTCTTGTGCCGGCGCGTTCGCGCGGTTGGGTGACCTTCCCATTAAACGCTCGCGTGACGCCCGAGCGCTTCTACGCGGTGTATCTACCGGCCGCGCCCGGCCTGCGCTGGTTGGGGTATCAAGACGAGCATGGCAAGCCGTGCGTGAGTCCCGTCGGCGTCACCCCGGCAGACCTTCCCGGCGCGAAACGGTGGCGTCCCATGGTTGGCGGGGTTTCTCTGGCCATGCGCGTGTCGCCGGAGATCCGGCCCTTCGAAGCCGCCAATGTGAGCCGTGGCACAAACCGGCCGGATCAGTGGACGAATCTCTGGATCTCTGACCCGTCTAACGAACTTCCGGCAACGCTCGAACTGGGCTGGCCGAAGGCAATCGCGTGCAACACGATCCAACTTACCTTCGACACGAATGCGAACTACCGCGTACGCGACGCCTTGTTCCGGTATCCGGAGTGCATCCGCGACTACCGATTGGAATATCGTAACGGCTCGAAGTGGAAGAGTATCGCGGAAGTAACCGGTAACTACGTGCGTCGCCGCGTGCATCGCTTTGATCGCGTCACGACCGATACCATTCGGCTGACTGCGCTGGCGACGAACGGCGCTCCGAGCGCGCGGGTTTACGAGGTGCGGGTGTATGACGAAGCGTGAGTGTGTGTGAAGGTGTAACCGTCAAACCGTGACATACCGTCATTCTTTGCTTCGCTGTTAAGAACATGGTCCGCGAGTCATTTCAATAGCCGTGGTTTCTCGCTATCGGGATTGGTATCGAGTGGGACGCGCAAAGCGATTTCGATCCCGATACCGATCCCGATAGCGATAACGACAAGAGACTCGCGAATGTTTGCTCGAGTTTCGCCCCACCGAAGGCGCGTTCCGTCGCCCAGAATGACGAAATCGCGAAGTGAGCAACGAGAAGCCTTATTCGTTTTCGCTGCTACCGATCTTCAGATGCGCAACAACCGGGAAATGATCGCTCGGGTAACGCCCGTCACGGTTGTAGGTCACCGTTTCGCATCGATCCGCAACGATGCCGCCACGGGTCATGATCCAGTCGATGCGCCGGTCGAAATCGACTTCCGGCGCCTTGAACGCGCCCCACGTGACCGCCGGTCCAACACGTTTCGCTGCCGTGTCCCATACGTCAGCGAGTCCGCCGTCAATCAGGATCGAATACGGGATGCTGCTCACCGCGATGGAATTGAAATCGCCAGTCAAAACGAGTGGCACGTCGTTCGGCAGCCCCTTGATAAAATCCAGCACCACCTTCGACCCGCCCTGGCGGGCCGGTTCGCTGCGGTGATCAAGGTGGGTGTTGATGAAATAGAAAGGTTGACCGCTCGCGTGGTGGTGGAACCGCGCCCAAGTCGCCATGCGGTTGCACGCCGAGTCCCATGATGAACTCCCAGGCGCCTCGGGCGTTTCCGAGAGCCAGAAGTTGCCGGATTCGATTGGACTGATTAAGTCGGCCCGATAAAGTACGGCCATACGCTCGCCGCTGCCGTCCGCCTCGCGCCCTACGCCAAACCAGCGATACTGGGGAAGCTGCTCCACCAGAAAGTCCGCCTGAAAATCGAGGCATTCCTGCGTTCCGATGACGACCGGGTCCTGCTCGCGGATCATGTCGATGACGATCTCCTTGCGATTCTCCCATGAATTGTCGCCGTCGTTCGCGGTACCGAACCGAATGTTGAACGACATGACGCGGAGATCGACTTCTTCTGCCAGGGACCGAGCACTCGCGGTAGCGAGCAGTCCCAGCACAACAAGGATTCGAAGGAACATAAGAGGAAATCCTTTCTCATCTCAATGGCACTGATTACGATTTGGCCGCAGTCGTCGGCGCGCAGCAGGGGCACTCGACGGTGGCGACTAACGCGCGAACCCGGTTTAATGCAGGCTCAGAAAAGAAGTCGGCGCTGTTGCGTTCATAGGATTCCCGCAATGCGTCCACTTCGCGATCCAACTGGCTGTGGAGCGCCGCTATTCCCTCGCGCGCATCCCCGTCTAACTTCTTTGCATGCCGTTCCACATGATCGCGCAGGATGCGGATGTCGTTCCAATCGCCTAGCGTCTGTTGGTTCTCCTTCAGGATACCCAAAAAGGCCTTCATGGGTTCGTTGTACAGGGGATGAAACACTTCGCAGGTGTAGCGCAGCCGCTTGAAGGCAATTCGGACCTGATGAAGATCTTCGTCGCCGTGGGTGTCGATCCAGGCCGTGTTTTTCGCCACGACTTTGTCCAAGCGTTTGTCTAGATTCGCCGCGGCCGCCTCTGTGTAGCACCGCTTTCTGCTCTTGACGCTGGAGATGAGTTTCTCAAGGCTGGCCGAGAAGCGGCCGTCCTGAATGAGATGGACCGACGCGTCCACGTTAGCGTCTTCTTCCGCGCGCTCGTCGCGCAGCATGCGGATAATCTTGGTCGCCGCCGTCCGTTCCGATCCCTTCAACTTCTTTCTGCGTTGGTTGAGAAGGTCGATCGTAACATCGAGTTCTCGCGCCATACCGAGTCCGCGGGTTACCGCGCGTACGCGGCACTGAAACTCCTCGAGCGCCTTCTTCTTGAATGCCTTCTTGTGAGCCCGGAGGTGGGAGCGAATGCGTCGTGACGCGACACGGACGTCGTGAATCGCATCGGCGTCCGCGTCGCCGGCTGGTCCCGCGGCAGCCAGGAGCGCGTCCACTCGCTCGACGAGCGCCGGAGTCGCGAGTTCTTTATAGAGACTGCATTGCTTGGGCACGGTAAACCCCGCTAGTTCCCGTGGTGAATACGGCCCCTCCAACCTTCGGGACGGCCGTAGGCATGCACGATGCGTAGATCCGGGGACCGGGAAATGCCGCCAGGATTCAAACCCGGCTCCCCTTCCGGGATCGGCACTCCCAATTCATCATAGTAGTCGACCCAGGGTCCGAAAGTCTCTCCCGTCATGGGGTCGCGAAAGGTCATGGGGGCCAAAGGAAAAACAGGCTCCTCGCCGTTTGCCAGCCGGAAGGCTCTATAGACCAGTTCCGAGCAATAGAAGGAGGAATCCTCCATGACATACACCGAATCGTACGGCAATCCCATGAAGCGGCGCGCGGCGTCGAGCGCATCCGGTATGAGGGCGTCGTGCGGCTCCGTCATGCGCCCGACCAGGACTTTGGGGCGGCCTTGCGCGTCGTGGCTGCGGTCCAGAAAGGACGACAGGGGCGTCTCGACGACCCCGGCGCTCACGGCTTCGAGGATCATGGGTTCGGTTGTATCGATGCGCGAAACAATCCCGACGTGGGAAAACTGGGCTCCATCGACACCGCGGGTGACGGTCTCGATAGCATCGCAGAGGGGACCACAGTCAATATCCTGAAACAGGAGATCGCCGGGTTGCAGCGCGAATTTCACATCATGCGCGCGATCAGATTGACAACCAGGGCAAATAAGCCCAACTGCTCCTAGTACTATCACCGTGTTTACAAGGGCAATTCTCATGTTTCCGTTATTTCTCCGATGATTTCCACTTCGAGACCGAACGTTTCCTCAAACAGCCCGCGCTTACGCTGTCCGCCCCAAAGGTCCGTAGGGCTGGGCCGGCGAAGTACCGCAACGATTTCGATCCGGGTGTCCTGCATCATGGTACGGACATCGCGCACGGCGGCGTCGTGTGCGCGATCCAGTCCGTCCGCGATTCGCAGTATCGCTGCAAGTTTCGTGACCAACGCCTGCGATTCGCAATCCAAATCGCAAAATACCTTGTGCGAATTACTTGGATGCGCCTTCCGGTGATACCGGGCTATCATCGCCACTGTCGCCCGTTCCGTATCTGAGAACCCAGGCAGTTCATACCCCAGGATCAAGTCTCGTGCATGCTTGTGGTGCCCTTGCTCGCTAATCGTATGGCCGATGTCGTGCAACAACGCGCCCGCAGACAGCAAACGGCGCGCGTCCGCTCCCAGGCCATGGATATCCGTGGTCCGATCAAACAGGATCTCCGCCAGCTTGCATACCTGGAACACGTGCTCCGGTTCGGGGTCAATCTCCCGAGCGAGACGCCGTACCGACGCAAGACCTGGGTCGGCGGCACCTGCTTTATCCGTTTGGCGTCGCGTCACGGCGGCGATTCCGGGCTATTCCTTGATGAGGGCGATCAAGCCCAGGTCGACGAACTGCCCGCCGCTGGTCTGGTGACAGTGCATGGCGATGACATTCTCTTTCCCGGCTCTGAACAGCTTCCGCTGCTCCGGCGTAAGGGGAATCCGCTCATAGTCGCGGAGGTAGCCCTTGCGTTCCACGAGCATATTCCCGTTGACGTACACCTCGACATCTTCATCGTGATGCAGCATCAGCCACGCCGGCGCCTTCTCAAAACCTTTCGGTACTTCGACCCGCGTTCGCAACCAGATGTCCGCAGTAGTCCAGTCAGTGCCTAAACGGGCATTCGGCGTGCCGTTCGTCCCAAATCCCGCCTTCCCAATTGACCAAGCACTGTCATCATAATCCACCGCGCGCCAGCCGTCACCGGGGTCAGTCGAAGAGTAACGCCACTCCGCGCCGTTGGGTCCCGCTTTGATCAGCGTTTCCGCCCGGCTCGCGATCGCGTTGACGGCCTTCGCCGATTCCTCGGGTTTGGTAGCACCAGGTGTCAACTCCAGCAAGAGCGTCGGGTCCATGGGCCACTGCCCCATGGTCGCGCCATAGAGCGCCAAACCGCCGACATGCGTTGCGTCCGCCGCTACTTCGAATCGAATGGAAACCGTGCGGTCACTGCTCATTGCGGACTGTACGGCCTTCAATGCCTCCCCTTCGAGAGTAAGACTGACGATACGGCCGTACGAACCATGGTGGTATGCAGCGACGTGCGACAAGACGCCCTTGGCGTCGGCAAAGTCGGATGCAATGGTGACCGTATCGACCGGCACCCCGGCAACCGAGACCGTCACATCCGTCGGCCATTCTGTCCCATCGGTTTGCGGATAGTCTTGAGGCTTCGTGCGCGCGGGCCAGTCGAGACGTTCCTGGTCGGCTTTGGCCCCGATTTCCGCGATCAGCCGGCCGCCAACGATATCCGCCGGTTTGACCCCCTTCGGAAACTGGAGTTGGTACTCGAAGAAGGTGGATTTGAACCCGCATACCTTATCCGCCTCCGCCGGCATGACTTCTCCGGAATCGCTGGTGCCGGAGTACGACTGGACCGGGAAGGTCGATGCGTACAGATTCGGCTCGTTCCACACCGGCCCCCCCGTCACGTGGACGACACAATAGTTTGCGCCAACCCGTTTGCCTTCGGCCAATACCTCGGCGACCACCGAAATCAATCCGGTCCCATCCGGCGCGGTGAAATCAAAGGTCCCTTGCGGCGTGACGCGAAATGGCGTCGCTTCGACGCCGCGCTCGACCGCGGGAATCCACTCGTTCCAAGGGCGTCCATCGACGGTCTTCCCATGGACCGAATACCGGATCTTCAAATCCTGCCGTTGCGACCAATGACTCAGCAGCACAGGAATCTGCACCGTATCACCCGCCGCGACCTTCTGATACGGCGGACAATCCAGCACCGGGAAATCGGCGCTTTGGAGATCGGCTACGGTGATGTCGGCGGGATAGTTGTAGACCTTGTCGGAGCGGTCGTAATTCATGAATCCGTTGTGCTCCCACTCGATATCGGACAACTCCGTGTAAATGTATCCGGTAATCTTGTCGTACTTGCGGAGCAGGTTAGTCAGGAACAGGAACACCCATGAGATGTCACGGTCGCCCGACCCGGCGCTGACTCCGCCGTACTCGGAGTTCATCAGCGGCGCCGTCCCCTGGACCCAGCCTTCGGCATAGTTGAACTGTGATCCCGGGTAGGTCTTCTCGACCACCTCCGCAATATGATCCCGGGCGCGTTCGAAATTGTCGATGTAGAAGTGCCAGGAATTGATGTCCGTCTCCGTGTGGTCGTAATTGCACGGCGAGTTCTCTTCAACGAGGCGTGTGGGGTCCAGTTCCTTGGTGAGTTTCCACATGGAGTGCGCCCATTCCTGCGCCTCCTTGTCATAGCCTTCGTGACCGATGCCCCACGTCTCATTGAAATCAACCCAGGCGAAAATGCTGGGGTGATTAAAATCGCGGTCGACCTGTTTGCGCAGGGTGTATTCCCAGGCCGGATACGCCCGTTCCGACTTGTCCCAGAAGTTCGGCACGTCGCACATGAGCAACACGCCCAATTTGTCCGCCCAATACAAGGCCCGTGGTTCCTCAGTCTTGATGTGGATGCGCAGGCAGTTCAGGCCGTATTCCTTCGCCTTTTCGTAATCACGCCGGATGTATGCGTCCTCGGGATGAGTATAGATGCCTTTGGGATTGAAAGACTGGTGCAGCGCCCCGCGGAGGTAAATGGGTTTGTTGTTCAGCAGGATATACTCAAAATCGCTGCCGCCGTAGGTCCCGCGCGACACCTTGCGCATTCCGAAATAGGAATTCACTTCATCGACCACAACGTCACCGCGCTGCAGCCGGACCGTGACGTCGTACAGGGCGGGGAAATCGGGAGACCAAAGCGCCGGATTCGAAACGGCTAACTCCAAGGTCGTTTGGTTGGCACCGTGTTGTAGAGAAACCTGCTGTGACTGCGACGCCGTTTGCTCTTCGTGGCGTGCTTCAATTGCCAGCGTGTATTCACCCGCCTCCGGCGCGATGACGGTCGCGTTCACGACTGCGCGCTCGGCATCAATGTCCGGACTGACATGGGCGCGTTCGATATAGGCCGTGCCGCGGGATTCGAGGTACACCGTCTGCCAGATCCCGCCGACGTGCGTGTACCAGCGGACCTGTTTGCCGGTCGGGAGGTCCGGCGAGTTGAAGTCCTCGACGCGCAACGTCACGAGGGCTGTTTCTCCGGGCTTGACCAATTCGGTCAGCTCGACCTCGAAAGGCGTGTACCCGCCTTCGTGGGTCAACAGTTCCTGCCCGGCGACCCAGACCGTGGCTTTCCAGTCCACGGCCCCAAACACGAGAAAGTATCGCGGTCCCGCGTCGGTTGGAATCGCTACCTCGCGCTGGTACCATGCCACGCCGTCATAGTCGACGTTGTGAATGCCGGACAATTCGCTCTGCCAAGGGAACGGCACATTGATCTGTTTGCTGAACTCGTGCGTCTCGAACCAGCGTTCCGCGACGCCCTTGTCGTTGGGGTCGAAATCGAATTGCCACGGTCCGTTCAGATTCACCCAGGGTCGCGCCCAATCCGGCCGGGGGTGAGACTCAAGCGACTGCCAGGCTTGGGACCAGGCTGGTGTACATGCCAATACCAATGCAACGACACTCCGGCTGCTCATGCTACTTCTCCAAGGAAAAACGAGACGCCCCTACAACGATCTGACGTGGAAACGGTATCCTATGGCGGCTTGGACCAGGGAGTCAACCGATCCTTCACGGAGGCGATTGGAACCGCTCAGTACAGAACTCACCTCGCCGGGTGCAAGAACGCGGCTCGATGTCGTACGGCTCGCATTGGTTTGCGCGACGCTGGTCGCGTGTGCCAGCGCCTATTCCGCGCATCTCACGTCCTTCCTTCACGCCAAGGAGTACGCGCTGGCCATCGGCGTCGCGGCCCTGGGCATGCTGACCTTGATCAACGGCCGGACCTCCAGGGTGGGTGTTTCTTTTCTTATCCCGTTATTAATGCTGGCATTGGTTGCGGTGAGTGCAGGTCTCGCCGGATTCTCCACGCTGAACCGCGCCACGGCGATCGAACTGCTCCGGTGGTCTGTTCTCGCCTTATTCGTGCTGAACGTGTTCGACCTCTTGGAGACAGAGCAGGGGAGACGAGTGGTTTGCGCCGGCATCGTAGCATCCACAGTAGCCGTCAGCGTCCTGGCACTAGCCCAGTTTGCCGGTCTCGTGCCGGTGCTCTTCCCCTTGTACGAAGGACATGCGCACCCCTTGTATTCCGTCTTCGGAAATCCGGGTCTCATGGGGGGCTATGTCGCCCTGGGACTTCCCTTGGCATTCCACTTTGCCTGTGGACGAACGGCCATGCGGCCAATTTGGATCGCATCACTTTTCCCTATCTGTGCCGGATTAGCCATTTCCGGCACCCGTTCTGCCTGGGCCGCTGCGTTGGCGGGTGTCCTGTTTGTTCTGGCCTATGAACGCCTGTGGAATCGTTATGCCGCCGCTTCGCTGTTGGTTGTTCTGATGGCTGTCGCCGCAATCGTCCTCGTCGCGCCCGACCAGACCATCGGGCGCTTTGAGTCCGCTGCCTTGGGTGGCGACCCCAGTTCGAGCCTCCGCTTCTGGTTCTGGTCTGGAGCCATCGAACTCATTCGCGAGCACCCCATTTTCGGCGTGGGACCGGGGAACTTCGCGTACTACAGTCCCGACGCGCTCGCCCAGGTGCTACACGCCCCTGGCGGCGATCAATTCGCTCACAACGAGATCCACACGCTCCACGTGCATAGCGACTATTTGGAACTCGCAGCGGAATTGGGCGTCATCGGCTTGGCGCTGATGCTCTGGTGGTGCGTGAGACTCCTGCGATGCCCCGGACCGGAGTGGGGGAGCCTGATTGCCTGCGCGGTCTTCGCAACGTTCTATTTTCCTTCATTCAGCACGCCACATGCGCTGGTCACGCTCACCTCGGCGTCCATTCTTTTTGCGCGCCGAAACAGCGCTGACGCGAAACCGGCCGGCCGCGCGGTGGCTACCCTCGTGGGGCTCTCGTCCCTGGCTGTATTGGGACTGGTTGTTTGGATGGTATTAATTCCCAGCTTTGCGTTTCGCCAAGCCCAAGACCAGCATTTGGGGAACAGTGATCCCATACCAGCCTACGAACGCCTCGCCGAACACCCCTGGGCGCCCGCTGATGTTCATGAGAAACTGGGGCTGGCGTTACTCCAGGCGGGGGACAATGCTGCGGCGGAAAGGGAATTCATGAACGCGCTAGCCACGCTAGACACTGGCGCCGTGTATCTCGGACTCGGTGTCGCCCGTTTCCAGCAGGGCAAGATGGACGAAGCGCGTGAAGCCTTCGAATCCTGCGTGTACCGCTGGCCGTCCCACGCCTACGCCTGGGAGCTGCTCCTTCGTGTCACGCCGCAGGAAGATCGCGACAAGGTCCTTGAGCGCGCCAGCACCTGGTTAGGCAGGGAAGATATCGAGCGGCTCGAAAAGGTGGGATAGTCCGCGGCCGTATCAGAGACCGATCGCGAGAGGCAGGAAGCTCGTAATCGTCCCCGTAAACGAACCATCTTCGGGGGCGGCAATACGCAGCGTGTAGCGCGTGTCCGGCGTGATCTGGTGAACGAACCGATACGGCGCCTGACTTGTCGCGTGCTGGACCGCACCGTCTGCGGCGAGTTCCACAGTCATCGGCATGTCCACACGCGCTGTTTCCAGGTTGAAGGAAACGACGTTGCATTGTTTATCCAGCCAGGCAGAACCGGACGTCGACCAGAGAAGCGTACAGGCATAAGGCGTCTCTCCGGCGGGGACATGCGTTTCACGGCTCGCGCTCTGAGAAAGCTCGGCATAGCGCGCGATAACCGGCCAGTCCCGCATCGGTTCGATTCCGACCAGAACGATCCAGACTGCGATTCCAAGCGCCGTTGCGAGTATCGAGTGAATCAACCACGCAACGGCTACGCGAGCGAAGCGCCCGTCGGGTAGAAACAAGGCCATCACGAACGCGCTCGCGGCCGCCGGCCCGGCGACTGCGTACGGTTGATATTCTATCGGCGTCCAGAGCAGGAGATACGTGCACGACGCCACCAGTATCCCTGCACCCAGCGCATCCACCAAATTGAGGCCCCGAATTCTCGCCACCCGGAACACCCCCAACAGTATGAGCGGGCTGCCCAAGGCGAGTGCCGTCCCGATTGCCGCGCGCGGCATATACAAGGTCCGGGCAAGCGCATCGTATACACTCGCGGGGACAACCGCGCTCGCCTCTTCCGAAGGAAGGTGGACCAGCGCGATGTAGATTGCCGCCGAAAGCGACGCAACCGCCGCGATTCCGCCCAGCAAGGGGCGGAGCCAAAGCATGGTGGAAGACGGCGCGGTCTCCTTTGGCCGGAAGTCCGCCGGGGTTTGCCGTTGATTCAACAGCGCATGGCATTGCCAACAGCGATCAAACTCTTCGCTATTCTGGGCACCGCAGTTCCCGCAGACTTTTCCTGTGCTGAGATTAATTCCGCTGTCGCTGTCCCCGAGATGAAGCTTGTCCCGAGGGGTGTCGGCGGGACCAATCCGAAGGCGCTCGATGGCGCGGCCCGCGATGGAATGATCGGGATCGAGGCGGATCACCTCCTCCCAAGCTTTAGCGGCCTTTTCGTAGTCGCCCATTACCTCCCGCACTTTGGCGAGTTGTTCCCAAACGGGAAGTTCCAAGGGCCACTGACCGAGGATGCCCTCCAGTTCGTCGACCGCCTCCTGGTATCGGCCCAATCGATAGAGCGTCGCGGCCAGATACCGGAGCACGTTGAGTTTCCGGGTCCAATCTTTCTTGAGAATCAGGAGATGCCGGAGCGCTTCGTTGTACTCCCACGCCATGTACAGCTTCTTCGCGAGGCGCCAACGGTATTCGTAGGCCTCGGGATGCTCGACGACGTAGTCCGCCAACTCCTTCAGATCGTTCATCTCACTCACAAACCTGGTTCACGCCCGGTTCCGGGCGGAGTTGTTTGCCGCGGCGGTGGGGTCATCGTTTCTTGGCCTTCTTCCGTGCCGCCTCGTGAACCCGTTTGGCGCGCGCGTGGAGTACCGCGTTCACGACCCACGCGACGATCCCCGCAATGAACCCGGCGAGAATGACACCGATGCCTACGGGGATTGGAGGGGACTGGTCCTCGTCCACGATCTGAAATGCGAAGTACACTGACGGTATCAATGCAACCGCAAACACGATGAACCAAAACAACCAGCCAACACTATCCAGGGGTTTACGCTCTTGCTTTGCCATATCTCTTCTACACGTGATTCCGCGGGATCACGATGCGAAACAGCGCGCCGCCTTCTTTGGATTGTCCCACGGTGATGTTTCCATGATGTTCTGCGATGATTTTCTGACAAACAGCCAATCCAAGTCCAGTTCCCTGCGATCCCTTGGTCGAAAAGAACGGATCGAAGATTCGCTTGTGATCGCGCTCGGGAATCCCCGGCCCATTGTCCGCCACCTCGATGACCAGCGTATCCGTCTCAGCAACGCGCGCCTCGATTCGGATAAGGCCCCCTTCCTTGGGCATGGCCTCAGCGGCGTTCAGCACCAGGTTTAACAGGCACCGGTATAGGCCCCGTCCGTCAATATCGAAAGGCTTTGAAACCTCCGCGGTCTCCACAATCAGTTCAACCTTCTTGCGTGAGAGCATGGCCCAAAACGTCTGTGAAACGTCCTCGATCAGTGCGGGTATGTCGGTCGGTTCCCGCCTGGGCACGCGAGGCTTGCTGAAGGCGAGCATGTCCTCAACAAAATTGGCGATCCGCTTTGTGCTCCGTTTCAGGATGGGCCAGCTCCGTTCCAGGAACTCCGTATTGCTGCGCTCCAGCCCCTGGTCGATCAGGTCCACGCTGCCGCTCATCCCCGTAATGATGTTTTTCGTGTAGTGGGCGAGACCCGCCACTGCCTGTCCCAAGGCCGCGAGACGTTCGGCCTGCAGGTTCTCTTCAATGAGGCGCGCGTTGGCAATCGATGTGGCGACGAGTCCCCCGAAGATCTCCATGACATGAAGGTCCGTGTCGGTGAAGTGCGGCCCGCCTACTTTGTTTACCACTTCGATGACACCGATGAGTTCATCCCGATCCACCAACGGCACGGCCAGGATCGATCGCGTCTCAAAACGGCTGGTCTCGTCCGCGAAACGGAAGAACCGGGGATCCTTTCGGACGTCGTGAACGTTCACCGATTGCCGTTCCCCGGCAGCCACGCCCGCAATTCCTTCCCCTTTGGCCAGCCGGATTTCGCGTTTCAGTGCTTCCTGGTCACCCGATTCGCCCAAGGCGACTTCAAAGTACAATTCCTCGGTCGATGGGTCGTACAACATGAGCGAACAGGCTTCGGCGTTGGCCACCTGTTTGCTCTCTTCCATGATGCGGGCGAGCAGTGTGTTGAGGTCGGTAATCAGGGAGATAAAGCGATGAACCCGGTAGAGCACGTCAACGATACGGCGAAGTTCTTCGGGGGAGACGTTGTCGAGCCAGGCGGCGTTTTCGGGTAGGTTGGCACTCACGTCAGTTTGGCGCCCGCTCATTGAGGATAAGGTCCAAGTCCGGTAAGGCATGATAGAGCACGTCGCCAACCACCTGCAAACTGTCCGCGCTCACGTGTTCGATCGTGTCGTTTGGCGTGTGCCACAAATTGCTGTGGTCAAGACGGGAGCCCCCGTACTCAAAGTCGATGAGGTTGATGGCCGGGATACCCGCCAGCCGAAACGGCATATGATCGTCCTGAATGACCGAGGACCGGGCCAGAAAGTGGCCGGAGTATCCGAGCCCGGCCGCGGTCGACCAGATAAGGTTGCTCAGCCAGGCCGGCGCGCCGGAATCCCGAATAATGCCCAGGTACTTGTCGCCAATCATGTCTACGTTAATCATGGCTGCGACGGAAGCGAGTTTCCCTTGCGTTCTCAAATCGCGGACGAACTGCCGGCTGCCGTACAGGCTGTCGGATTCTGTCCACTCCTGAAACGCCTCTTCGCCATCGAACCACACCAGCCAGACGCTGCGTCCCTCCCGGCGGGGACCCAGCGCGCGCGCCATCTCGATCATCCAAGCTGTCGTGGAACCGCCGTCGTTCGCGCCGACAAACCGGAATTCGGGGAAGTATTTGGTGTCGTAATGGTTCCCCAGAATGATGATGCCGTCCTCGGTACCTTCCACGAATCCCACTACATTGACCATTTGCTTGGGACCGAGTGGCGTCGTCGCTTCAAAAGGATATTCTTTCGATGGCACGCCGCAGGCTTCCAGTTCCGCGTGGATGAGCGCGCGCAATTGCGCGGCCTCGGGAGAACCGGGCGGACGCGGTCCCAGCGCACAGATGCGCTCCAGATCGGCAAAGGCTCGCTGCCCATCGAAAGACGACCGCGCCCGTACCGCGTTCGGTACCTGTGAATCGTCCCGTACGGCAAGCTGCCGCATCCCCGCATTGAACAGCAACAGCAGCGCGAATACGCCGACGCCTCCGGCCACAATGACCTTGAGCGCGGTCTTTCCCTGGTTTGTTCGCCGCCGTTTGATTGGCGCGTTTGCTCTCGTAGCTTCTTTCATGCCAGCATTATGCGCGTCTGAGGCTGCAAGGACAACTGTCTGACGGGGTTAGCCCGCATTTCTCACCGCCCCGCAACGCCAC
>CAZWDH010000012.1:0-12050 GCA_964632865.1 uncultured Nitrospiraceae bacterium | reverse complement strand
GCGGTGAGAAATGCTCCCAAGTAAACCCCCAGGCTCACTGGTGAGGATTTCTCGCACGCACACCTTGTGAATTCACATGGCTTGCGAGATTCACAGAAACTTCTGCAATAAATGACGTTATGCATTCAACGATTTGTGCGTGTGAGAAATCCGGGTTAGCCAGGGATACTCGACGCGAGTGAACAGTGCCGGATGAACGCGAGGAGCAACCAGTTCGGGGGCGAAAGATCGCGTTCGGGATGCCATTGCACTCCAATGACGAAATCGCGATCGGTACGCTCCACGGCTTCGATGATTCCGTCGTCGCTGACCGCTGCAAGCCGGAATCCCGATGGTACTTCACGAATAGCTTGATGGTGCGAAGACGTGATCGTGATGCGTTCCGATGGCGCCAACTCCGCCAGCTTGGTCTCCGGCTGGATTACCACCTCGTGGCGAAGCATTCGGGACTCGTCCCCGTGGGTACCGCTCCCCGGTCGTTGGTCGGGGATGTCCTGAATCATACCGCCCCCGGCGACGACATTCATGACTTGCATCCCCAGACAGATCCCCAGAATGGGTTTCTCGAGGGCCATGGCCCCTTCGAGCCAACGCGTCTCGCTTTCCCACCGTTCCATGGGGAGTGGGACCGACGCCGGATGCTGGGGTTCCCCGAGAAGGTGCGCGGGAATATCGTCATTGCCTCCAGAGAGGATGATCCCGTCCAGGCGGTCGAGAATCGGCTCGACGACACCGGGCTCTGCGGTCGGGAGAATAATGGGTAGACCGCCTGCATGGATAACGCCGGTGCAATAATTGGAGAGAAGATGGATTGCGTTCCACGGAACCCCCTGCAGTACGCCGGGCAGAAATTCGCTGGTGACTCCGATAAGCGGTTTCATTTCAATGGTATCTCCTGGGGGTAACACCTAATTCAAGCGTATAGATACTGAGCAATGGCTGGCCAGCTCAAAGCGTTGCAGTTTCTTCTTAAGGCATTTATGGGCAGGTACTTACCTTTGAAGCGCATCCCCGCGTTGCATCTACCGTGGCTGAAGTCGCCGGGAGTATACCATGAGTGACGATGAAGAACCTCGCAGCCAGACTGGATACAGAAAGAATTCGCATACAGTTGCGAAACCTGCGGCGGACTAGGGGAGTCTAATTCCGTGAATTGAAGTACGTCGCAACGGTGCGCACTACTTTAGTAGATCGAATGTATCATTCGAATTCGCCACAGGACGGATCTGGCGGCGTTGTCTGTAAGTTACTTGTGTACAGTGTTTTGGAGGCTATGATGCGCAGGGTCATTGTTGGGTCTATGCTCGTGCTGCTTGTCGGAATCCTGACCGGCTGCCCCGAGAAAGAGAAGAGCGAAGCCAATGCAGCGACGAACCCGTCGGTCGCCGAAAAACGCACCTCAATTCCCGTCGAAGCTCAGTTACCCACCCGGGGTTCGGTTTCGGAGTATTTTGAGACCGATTCCCGCATCGAGGCGGAGCGCAAGGTGACGGCGACTTCCGAAGGCATGGGCAAGTGTATTCGGGTCTTTGTGGACGAAGGGGACCGGGTCAACACCGGTGACGTGCTCGCCGAGCTGGACAAGGAGGAACTGAATGCCCAACTTCGGTCCGCCAACGCCCAGCTGCAGAAGCTGAGGAGCGATTACGAACGGTCGAAACAACTCTACGAAGAGGGCTTGGCGGCCAAGGCCGAGTACGACAACGCCCGGTACAGCTACGAGCAGCAGCTTGCCTCAGTGAACCAGCAACAGGTCCAACTCGATAACATGACGATCCGCGCTCCCATCAGCGGCGTCGTCACGATCCGGCACATCCAGCAGGGTGATTTGGTGTCTTCCAACGCGCCCGCCTTCGATATCGTGGACACCAATTCGTACATCCTCACCATCAATCCGCCAGAGCAGTTGCTTCCGCGCGTCGAGAAAGGGCAGAAGGCCCTCGTCAGTATCGACGCCGTCAAAGGAGAGCCTTTTGAAGCGACCGTTCGCCGGATCAATCCGTCGGTCGATCCCGCGACGGGAACGGTGAAAGTAACGCTCGATTTTCGCAAGGACATAATGAGTCAGCTTCGTGAGGCGGCCTTTGCGCGCGTCCGGCTCGTGATGGATACGCGCGAGGATGCACTCTTGGTTCCGAAGGATGCCGTCATCGAAGAGAATGCCCGGAAATACCTGTTTGTCGTCGAATCTGAAAAGGAAACGACGCCCGAGGGAACCGAAGCCGGCGATGCCGCCGCACAAACCATGATCGCGACGCGCGTCGAGGTGAAAACCGGACTGGAAGATAACGCGAGGGTCGAGATCATCGAGGGTATCGACGAGAACTCTCCGATTGTCACCGTTGGTCAGCAAACCTTGAAGTCCGGCTCGGAAGTGAAACTGACGACGACCCAGGAAGAACTTTTGGCGAAAGCGGGCTTGAGCGCGGAAGAGGCCCTGGCCGCCGCCGAAGCGGAGCGTGCGCGCGGCGCGAAGAACGTCGATCGCCGAACCGGCTTGTAGTACGAGGACGCGGCGTGCGGCGTCATGGATGATGTGGTGTTGACCTACTGCGGATTGAATTTCTATGTCTGACCCCCTTTCTGAGCCTTCCGAGAAACATTTCAGTTTGCCTATCAGACGGCCCGTTACGATGGCGATGCTGTTTCTCACCATCATTGTGTTCGGGTGGAAGTCCTACCAGGAACTTCCCATCAATCTGATGCCCGACATCTCGTATCCCACGCTGACGGTACGGACAGAATACGAAGGCGCCGCGCCGGAAGACGTGGAAAAACTCGTTACGCGTCCGCTGGAAGAGCAACTCAGCATTGTAAGCGGTCTCGTTGAACTCACGAGCACATCCTCCGCCGGGCTCTCCGAGATCGTGATGGAGTTCACGTGGGGCACGGACATGAACCTGGCCCAACAGGACGTCCGCGACCGCCTGGACCTGTTCGATCCGCCGCGCGAAGTTACGGAGAAGCCCGTTATCCTCCGTTACGACCCGACACTGGACCCGGTGATGCGCGTTGCCGTCACCGGCGAAGATCTTTCGCACATCACGGATCCGGCGGAACGCGAAGCCCGGAGCCGAGAACAGCTCACGGCTATTCGTGAGGCGGCCGAGCGCTACGTGAAGAGCGACCTCGAAGCCGAGATCGGGATCGCCCAGGTACTCGTCAAGGGCGGACGGGAAATCGAGGTCGAGGTCATGGTCGACGCCGCCGTCGTGAAGAACATCGGCCTCTCCGTCGAAGGCGTCGTCCAGGCGCTCGCCCAGCAGAACATCAATCTCTCCGGCGGCATCCTGCGAGAAGGCAAGACCGAGTATCTCGTTCGCACCAAGAATGAATGGCAGGATGTCAAAGAGATTCCGGACTCCGTAATCGGCAGCACCAGCACCGGGCAGCCCGTCCGGTTGTCCGATGTCGCGACCGTTCGCATTGGAGAAAAGGACCGCGAGTCCATCGTTCGCATCAACGGCAATGAAGCCGTCGAGCTGGATATCTTCAAGTGGGGCGACGCCAACACGGTGCGCACCTGCAACACGGTGAAGGATCTCCTCGGCTTCGAGCGCGAGAAGAACAGCCTGGAACGTCTGCGCGACTACATGAACGAGGCATCCCAGCCGCCGCCAGACGCGGACCTGCCATCGGTCATCGTCATGCAGCAGCTCGCGAAGGAAATGGAGAAGTCGCGCACCTTGCGCAACAAGCTCCCGGACTATGCGCAATTTCATATCGTGAGTGACCAGTCGCGGTTCATTTCGTCGGCGATCAAAGAGGTTCAGTCCGCGGCGGTGAACGGTGGATTTCTTGCCATTATCGTGCTCTACTTCTTCCTTCGAAAGTTAAAGCCCACGATCATCATGGGGGTCGCCATTCCCATCTCCATCGTCGCGACTTTCATTCCGATGTTCATGCAAGATCTCTCCTTAAACATCATGTCCCTCGGCGGTCTTGCCATGGGTGTCGGCATGTTGGTGGATAACTCCATCGTGGTCATGGAAAGCATCTCGCGATGCATGGAGGAGGGCGACGATACAACGGCTTCGGCCAATCGCGGCAGGCAGGAAGTTTTCGGGGCGCTCATTGCGTCAACCCTGACCTCGATTGCCGTGTTCATGCCCCTGGCCTTCGTGCAAGGCGTGGCGGGCCAACTCTTCCGCGACCACGCGCTTACGGTAACCTATTCCCTGCTGGCCTCGTTGCTTGTTGCGCTGTATCTCGTGCCGATGATCGCGTCGCGCACGAAGCTCGCGCTCATTGCCTCGGGCGACGTGGTATGGATCCTCCAGGCATACCACCAGTCACGGCAGGAAGACGGGAAAGGGCGGATCGAGTCAGCCGTGATGATCCCCCTGAACGCTGCGCTGTCCTCCGCGCAATGGCTGATCGATCAAGCAGCCCTCAACTACGCGCCCGCACTGACACGATTGCGCTCCGCCGTATCCGGCGGCACAGGGACTACGGTGCTGAGACCCCTGCATATGGTTTGGAATCTGGCGACCGGCGCGATTCTCGTCGTATTGGTCACGCTGCTCTTCAGCATTCAGTGCGCGCTCCAGTTGTTCCTGCAGTTCCTTATTACGCTGCTATTCTTTATCAGTGTGTTGTTCGGTGCACTATTTGGATTGATTGCCGGCTTGTTGCACGTGGTTCTCTGGATCCCGTTGCGCCTCTTCGATCTCGCCTTTGACGCCTTCCGCGCTAGCTATACCGTTTGGCTCCGTTACGCCCTGCGTTGGAGTCCGGCGATTCTCCTCCTGGTCGCGATTCTGGCGGTACACAGCGCATCGCTCGTTCCCACCCTTGGCCGGGAGTTGATTCCCGCCATGAATCAAGGCGAATTCGGGGTCCGCCTCGAAGAGCCGCCCGGAACTCGCCTGGAGGAAACGGAACGCCGCTCCCGGGATATCGAACGCCTAGCGCTTGCCATGCCCGAGATTGGCAATGTTGCCGTGGAAATCGGCCAGGAGTCGGAAAAAGCGAACTCAGAGCGCGGCGAGAACGTTGCCGAGTTTTCCATCTCGCTCAAGAATCCGAAGGAGGACGTCATCCGGCAGGATGAAATCATGAACGAACTGCGCGACGCCATCGCTGGCGTTAGCAGCGGCGAGGTTACGTTTTCCCTTCCGAGCCTCTTCAGTTTCAAGACCGCCATCGAGTTGCAGATTCGCGGCGACCAGTACGACGAACTGGAGCGAATCGGTAAGCGTGTCGTGGCGGCCATTGAATCCGTGCCCGGCGTAAAAGACCCCGAACTGAATATGAAGGAAGGATCGCCGGAGATTATTATCGAACTCGACCGGGATCTCCTCGCGGCAAAAGGCATTGCCCCGGAAACGGTGGCGCAACGCCTGCGCACCGAGGTTCAGGGCGATCTTCCGACCGAACTCAACCGGCAAGGCGAAAAAGTCGACATCCGCGTTCGCACCGATCGAAGGATGCTCAGTAGCGTCGACGATTTGCGGCGCCTCTCCGTAACTGACGGATACCCGCCCATCCCATTGGAATCCGTCGCGCGCATCAGCGTTCAGGAAGGTCCCAACGAAATACGCCGTATCGACCAACGCCAGGTGGCGCTCGTAACGGCCAACGTCACCGGACGAGATCTCGGCGCGGTGATGGATGATGTGCTGGTGGCAGTATCGGACGTGGATGTGCCGCGCGGATACGAGATCAGCCCCAGTGGCCAGGATCGAGAACTTCGAACCGCCTATACGAGTCTGCAATTCGCGCTGATTCTCGCGGTCTTCCTCGTCTATGTGGTGATGGCCTGCCAGTTCGAGTCCATGTTGCACCCCGCGCTCGTGATGACGACCGTGCCTCTGGCGACCATCGGCGTGATCTACACCCTGTCCGCCATGGAAGTCAGCATCAGTATCCTTGTATACATCGGCGTTATCGTGCTCGCCGGTATCGTCGTGAACAACGCCATCGTGCTGGTCGACTACATTAACCAGCTTATCGACCGCGGAATGGCTAAAGCGGACGCTGTCGTGGAAGCGGGCCGCGTGCGGCTTCGCCCCATTCTGATGACAACGCTCACGACCATCCTCGGTCTTTGGCCCATGGCCGTCGCCACCGGTGAAGGCGACGAGATTCGCCGACCCATGGCGTTGACCATCATGGCAGGCCTGGCTTCCTCCACGTTGCTCACCCTCGTCGTGATACCGATGGTCTATTACCTCTTCGGCGGTCGGGACAAGAAGGCATGAAGCGGTCGCTCCCCGGTATAGCACTTAGCCGCCCCATCACGGTGATCATGCTCGTTATCACGGTGCTTGGGCTGGGCATTATTGCGCGCTACCGGATTCCCCTGGAATTCCTGCCGCCCATGGATCTGCCTTTCATCATCTGTCAGATTCCCTATGTGGGCGCGACTCCGGAACAGGTGGAGAAGGAAGTCGCCATTCCCGCCGAGGGCGAGTTTCGCACCGTCTCCAGCTTGAAGCGAATCCAGACGACGTCGGACATGAACGGCTGTCTCGTGCGCATGTTCTTCGACATGGGCACGGATATGTCTCTGGCCACGGCCGAGGTGCGTGACCGCATCGAACGGCTCAAGCTCGTGCTGCCCGACGAAATTGAACGCGTGGCCCTGCGGAAGTTCAGCGCCAACTCCATGCCGGTCATGGCCCTTGCCCTGTACAGCCCCGAAGACGACGAAGAACTCACCTACCGTGTGCGCACCGTGCTCCAGCCTCGCATGATGCGCCTCGAAGGCGTCGCGGATGTAAGCGTCTTCGGAAAGCCCGAGCGGGAAGTCCTGATCGAGTTTAATCAATCCGAACTGCGCAGCCGCGGGCTCAGCCTATTCCAAGTGGTGTCGTCGTTGCGCCAGACCAGCATCAACATGACCGTGGGCGACATGGTAGATGGCAACATGCGCTACTACGTGCGCGCCATCGATGAGTTCACCGCGCCGGAAGACCTCGGTCAATTGGTGGTCGGCCCCAATTCACTCCGATTGCGCGACGTGGCCAATGTGGGTTACCGCACGCGCGAAGTCGATTCCGGCTATGCCATCGACGGCCAATCCGGCACCTTCCTGCTGGTGCGCAAGGAATCCGAGGCAAACGCCATCAACACCTGCGCCGAAGTGCGCGCGGAACTGGCGCGCATGACCGAAGATCCGCTCTTTAAAGACGTCCAGTACTTCATGTTCTTCGATCAGAGCGAGGTCATTCTCTCCGCGCTTGAGGGCCTCGTCGCGGCGGGGCAATTCGGCGGCGCGCTCGCGGTCGTCGTATTATTCCTGTTCCTTGGCCGAATCCGGCCCACGCTGATTGTCGCGCTCGCTATTCCTGCATCCGTTGTGGTCGCTCTCGTCTTCATGTTCTTTATCGGCATGAGCCTGAACCTCGTCACCATGATCTCACTGATCATCGGTCTTGGTATGCTTGTGGACAACTCCATCGTCGTGATCGAGAACATCACGCGCCACGTCCAGCTCGGATACAAGCCGAAGGAAGCTGCCCTGCGCGGCGCCTCGGAAATGGCTATGGCGATCACCGCATCGACCCTCACCACCTGCGTGGTTTTCATTCCCATCCTTTACATGGGTGTGGGGGAGATGTCGACCTATATGCGCGCCTTTGCCGTACCCATCACCGTATCGTTGGGTGCAAGTTTGGTGATCGCGCTCACGGTCATTCCCCTCGCCGCAAGCCGCATGAAACCCCGGCACGAACTTGCGCTGGCGCGGGTGTTCAACCGTCCCGCCATGGCTCAAACGCCGGGTAGCGCGGCGGTGACAACTGAAAAGCGTCGCTCGCGGTTCCCGAAACTCATGCACCCCATTCACTATCTCATCAGCACCTACCTCCGGTGGTTGGATTGGGTATTACGCTGGCGCCTGGCTACCGCTATCGTCGTTCTAAACGTGTTGGCGCTCACGTATTTCATTCCCTTCACGCATCTCAAACGCCAGGGTATGCCCACCGTGGATACGCGGCGCATCTCCATTGAAGTCGTCTTGGATCAGGGCTTCACCCTGGAGGAATCGCGCGCGACCTTCCTCGAAATCGAGGACATCCTCGATGAACAGCGGGACGAACTGGGGATCAAGAACGTGTTCAGCCGCTACGATCCCTCCGGCGGCGAAGTCGATATCTACCTCTACACCGACGAGGATCTCGAGGAATCCGGCGAGGAACTCGCCTACTCGACTGAAGACGCCATGGACATCCTTTGGCAGCGCCTGCCGTCGCGCGTGCCCGGAGGCGAACTGCGCTTCTCCATCGCCGAAGCCAGCGAGACCTCGTCCCGCTCCTTCGCGTTGCAGATCCGCGGCGACGACGCGCGCACCCTGGCAACCTACGCCGATCGCCTCAAGGTGCTCATGCAGGAGAACATCCCCGAAATCACCGAGGTCATCACCGATTCGGAACGGGCCAAACAAGAAGTGCAGCTCGACGTCAACGAAACGCTCGCCGAGTTCTACGGCCTCACGCCCCTGGCCATTGCGCAGACCGTCGATTTCGCCCTCCGCGGCATTCAGATCACCAAGCTGAAGCAGGGGGGGCGCGAGATCCCCGTCTGGGCCCAGTTCCAGGAAGAAGACCGCAAGTCGCGCGGCAACCTCGAGAACGTGACCGTCTACGGCGCGAAAGGCGAGCCCGTCCCCATCAACCGCGTCGTGGAGTTCTCCAAGGGACGCAGCCCCCAGGCCATCTCGCGCGTGAATGGAAAGAACGTGGTCACGGTCACGGCAAAGATCCGCGGCGAGAACCTCGGCGGCGTGCTGGACGAACTCAAGACCATCCTGAATGACTTCGAGATGCCGACCGGATACAGCGTCGAGTTCGGCGATGAACTCATGGCCCTCGACGAGAACATGGCCAGCTTCAGCACGGCCCTCTTCCTCGCCGCCATCCTCATCTACATCGTCATGGGCGCCGTCTTCGAGTCCTACCTCCTGCCCTGGTCTATCCTGACGACCCTGCCGCTCGCAGGCATCGGCGTCGTCTGGTCCCTCTACGTATTCGACTCCGCCGTCGACACCGTCACCATGATCGGCGTTATCCTCCTCGCCGGTATCGTCGTCAACAACGGCATCGTGCTCATCGACTACATCAACCAGATGCGTAAGAGCGGCATGGACCGCCACGAAGCCATCATCGGCTCCGGCCGCGACCGCTTCCGCCCCGTCATGATGACCGCCCTCACCACCATCCTCGGCTGCGTACCCCTCGCCCTCGGCAGCGCCATCGGCGGCGAAGTTTCCTTCGGCGGCCTCGGTCGCGCCCTCATCGGCGGCCTCACCACCGGCACCGTCCTCACCCTATTCATCGTCCCCCTCACCTACACCGTATTCGACGATATCCGCATCTGGTTCCTCGAATTCTTCTCCAACGTCGCCGGCATCTTCCACCGGGCATAGTTCGCCGCTGGCAGTTATTCCTCTGCGATTCATACTCTTACGTCGAAAGAGCTTGTCGAGCAAACGAGCATCATGATGTGAGTGCATCTTGACATCAAATCATCCCCATGCAATACTCATTGCATGAGAACTACGTTAAGCATCGATGACGATATCTTGGCCGCAGCCCGGAGCGCCGCGCGGGCGCAGTCCGTGTCCGTGGGTCAAGTGCTATCGGATTGGGCGCGGCGGGGGTTGATGACGCCAACCTGTTCCACGACCACCAGCGACGATGGGTTTCCAATGTTCGACGTTCCCACAGGGGCAAAACCGATCACCCTCGAAGACGTGCGAAGGATTGAGGACGAACCGTGAGCGTCGCCCTGCTGGACGTCAACGTCCTCATCGCCCTTGCCTGGACATCCCACATTCACCATCGCGCCGCGCACGCATGGTTCCGAGCGCACAAGGTAGAAGGGTGGGCGACCTGCGCCACAACACAATGTGGGTTCGTGCGCGTTTCCTCAAACCCCTCCATCATTCCCGAAGCCGTTCGGCCGATTGAGGCCGTGGACCTGTTGAAGCGAATCGTCGCACTGCCCGGACACGTGTTTTGGACCGAGTCGCTCCCACTGTACGACTCGCCGGTGCCCACGGGGCTTCTCGCTGGTCATCGCCAAGTCACCGACGCATACCTCCTCGGGCTCGCCATACACCACGAGGGACGCTTGGCTACCTTGGATCGCAGCATCGGGGCGTTGATTCCCCCGGAATTCCCGCGCCGCGACCTGGTAGCGATGATTCCGATCGCCGGACTCTGATCAACAGAGGGGCCGGAGCACTCTCGCGGTTCGTTCCAGGCGCACATTCACGCTCCACGAAATGCAACCTTTGGGGCGTCCCCGCCATCTCAGTGTCAGTGGGTAGGGGTGGAAGGGGTTCTCCTTCGCGACTCCCGGACGAATCACATCATTTCTGTAAGGGGAGATTCTCGCGTTGAATACGGATCCGTTGAACGATACATCACCGGCCATCCCGTGGCGTGCTTCGGCCTTGGGCGCTGGATTGTTCCTATTCTTGCTGCTGGCGAATCGTCAATACGGCTTCCACGGCGACGAACTCTATTTCATCGTTTGCGGCGCGAATCCCGCATGGGGGTATGTCGACCATCCGCCCTTCGTTCCCATGGTCGCCCGCGTCTCCACCGCGCTGATGGGCACCAATCTCTTCGCCCTGCGCTTCCCCCTGGCCCTGACGCTCGGTCTCAGTTGCGCGCTCACGGGCTTATTGGCGCGTCGGATGGGTGGAGGGGCACTCGCTGAAATCATGGCCGCCATCAGTTTTGTTTGCGCCCCCATGATGATGAGGCTGGGTGCCTTTCTGAATATTCCCTGCTTCGAAGTGTTGTTCTGGCTCTTGATCGCTCACGTTCTCGTTACACTTTGCAGGCGCAACGATCCTCGGTGGTGGCTCGCAATCGGCGTTCTGTCGGGTATCGCACTCCTCAACAAGCATACGACGCTCTTTCTCGGCGCCGGCATGGCCATGGGTATACTGCTGACCCAACGCCGCAAGGATTTGATGACCCCATGGCCGTGGCTTGGCCTCGGAGTTGCCTTCCTTCTGTTCCTGCCTAACCTCCTGTGGCAGATGCAGCATGATTGGGCGACGCTCGAATTCGTTCGCAATCTCAACGCCACCGTGATGCAACACACATCGCGAGCCGGATTCATCCTTGCCCAGTTGATACTCTACAACCCCGTGAATCTGGTCCTTTGGCTCGCCGCCTTCTACTTCTTCTTCAAGAACCCTGACGGACAACGCTATCGCATGCTGGGCTGGATCTTCCTGACCGTCTTGTGCCTGCTGCTTGCGTTCAAGGCCAAGGTCTACTATCTGCTGCCCGCCTATCCCATCCTCATGGCCGGTGGCGCTGCGCAACTGGATCGGCACTTCCGGGGACGGGGGAGACTGGTAGTCCATGGCGCGGTAGTCGCGGGGCTTGCTGAATACACAGGAATACTTCTCCCCATCATGACGCCGGTCGGCGATCTCGCCTGGAAAGATCGCTACGTTAAGCGTGTCCTGGGGTTTGCTGTTGACGAATCGGCCGACCTCACCTTCGATTTCCACTACCAGCTCCAGCGGCACGATCAAGTCCGGGCCTTGGAGATCGTGTACGCCGGACTTTCCGAACGCGACAGAGAGCATTGCATCATACTGGCCAAGGATTACGACACCGCATCCGCGGTCAATGTCCTGGGTGACCAACACATGCCCCACGCCATCAGCGGCAACAACACCTACTACCTCTGGGGTCCCGGAGCGGCCACCGGAGAATGCGTGATCGCCACCGGATTCGAAGCGGACTTCCTGCGAACGCAGTTCCAAAGCGTGAAGGAAATGGGGGAAGCGCCCTACCCCTGGCTGGACGGTATAACGGACACGTGCCCCATCTACGTCTGCCGATCCCCCGTCGCACCGCTCGACGAACTCTGGCCCGCCTTCAAGCTCTATCGCTGACATACCCCCTGCAAACACGCAACGAAAAACATAGCGCACGTCCCCCCAGCAGGTCGGGATTGATTCCCGAACAGGTTCAGGGCGGTGGGTTTGCATCCGTCCGGTGGCGGTGGACATTTTGAGAGATCAAGACGAACCTTCCTACTGCCTGGAACCGGTTTACGCGCCGGGCAGGGAC